>JAPPFQ010000251.1 GCA_028875135.1 Acidobacteriota bacterium | reverse complement strand
ACCCTGAGCCGCAGCTACGCAGCTCTCACCTAACCTACAACGCTGCAATAGGAAACGTGCTTTTTTTTGGATAGCGGCCCGGGCGCCAGCCCGGCCGCCGACAACTAATCACTATCCACTGACCACTATTCCACCGGGTCCCGGGCAACGTCCACGTCGGGATAGAAATAGGCGATCACCATGGGCTCCTCGCTCTCGTTGCGAAAGCAGTGAGGCACCAGCGGCGGCACGATGGTGGCGTCATACTTTCCGAGCGCAAAGGTCTTGCCGTCGATCTCGGCGGTCGCCCGGCCCTCCAGGATGATGACGGTCTCCTCGCAGGGGTGGGTATGCAGGAAAACCGCCGAGCCGGGAGAGAAGGTGGCGACTCCGGCGGTCATGTGCCTTGCCCCTTTCCCGCTGTTGACCAGCCTCAGAGCCTCCAGACCGGGGTCGCTGCGATCGATGGGTTCTTCCCTGGAGTAGACGATTCTCATGCCGGACCCTGCCCGAGCAGTTCCTGCCAGCTCACTTCACTGATGGATTGCGACTTGATCTCGCCCAGCTTTGCCAGGTCCTTCAGCAACTGCTCGGCGTTGGAGCGCTCGAAGCAGCCGACCTTCCATTTCTCGAGCCCCCCCTGCTGGATTTCCATGCCGATGCGGAAGCCGCGGTTGTTGGCGACCACCTCCGAGCAATATCCCTCGCCCGGGCTGGCCGAGGTCAGGATGCGAATAAAGGCCTTGTCTCCCGACCGCTCCAGCAGACTGCACTCGGCGATGCCGGAATCCTGCTCCAGGTGGTCCAGCACGGCCTGAAGCTCCTGCTGGCTGGGGTTGTCCAGGACCAGGATCTCCTCCGCCGAGGTCGGCCCCAGAATGAATCCGCCCGGGCAGATGAATCTCACGCTGGGAACCGCCCGGGACAACTGGTTCACCAGGCACCCGCGATGCACCACTCCGAACTCTACCTTGAACATGGATGATTCCTCCTGATGGATGACTTGCAGGAGCGATCGGGCCACCCGGTCGCTCGAGACAGGACCACCGGCAGCCTCAAGCGCGGCAATGCACCACCTTCAAGCTGCGCGGCGGAATTTGAAGCGAGAAAGCGCCGTCGGCCACGCTCAGTTGGGTTTTTTGAATCAGGTCCTCGGCCCGGCCCGGCTTCTCCTCCAGAGCCACCTGCACATCGGCCACCGAGTTTTCCAGGTTGAGGACGAACACCAGGCTGCCGCCGGCCGGCGACTCCCGGGTCAGGGCAATCACCTTGCTCCCCCGGGTCGACAGGGGCCGGCGCACCCCGGCAGCCTCCAGAAACGGCTCCAGCAAGGGCATGGGGGCAACGCCGTCCAGGGCATGCCCGGCAGGCAGATCGGTGAGAACGGCTTCGGGAAGCCCCCCGAAGGCGGCTCCGATGGGAACCGACAGCCAGGTAAAGCCCCCGTCGGCGGTCTGCACTCCCACCACTTCCTCGCCGAAACGGGCGACGGCACGGGTGCTGCCCCGAGGCTCCAGGCTGGCGTAGTTGCAAGCCTGCTTGACGGTGAAGTCCCCGAAATCGGTGTGGATCCGGTCCCGCCCCTCGCGCAGGTCCAGGGCGTCGATGCGGGAGTGGTCCACCACCTGCACCCCCAGCAATTCCGTCAGCCCCTCGGGAGGATTGTAGCTGAACCTTCCGGTGGGCGCGTTGGTGCCCAGAATCCCGTCGGCAAACAGGTGGATCTCGGGGTGGTCCCGCCGAACCCGGCGGATCTTGTCGATCGTCGACTCCGTCAGCAACATCAGGCTGGGCAGAAACAC
Organism: Acidobacteriota bacterium; assembly: GCA_028875135.1. GTDB lineage: Bacteria > Acidobacteriota > Terriglobia > Versatilivoradales > Versatilivoraceae > Versatilivorator. The sequence goes on along the minus strand of JAPPFQ010000251.1, from coordinate 2,134 downwards.
CAGCTTGTAGCCGGACCAGTCCATCCGGGTGGTCACCAGGTCCACCGGAATGTTGTTCTCCCAGAGGCTGCGGTGAATGCCGCGGATGAAGCGCAACTGCTGCCCCTTGGCGTTCTCCATCTCCATGATGATGGCGTTGTCGCTGTCGTAGGCTATGGCCACCTCGGCCCGCGGGATCTTCAGCGGCAGGTGGGACTCGATGGATCGAATGGACCCGATGGCCTTTTCGATGGCCTTGAGCTGAGGCAGGGGCTTGCCGCTCATGGTCACCAGGTTGAGACCCGGCGCCTCGTGGGTTCCATATTCGGGGCGGTACTGCCAGAAGATGGCTCCCTTGGCGCCATAGATCAGGCCCATCCACAGACACATGGCCAGGTCCTCGGGCAGTGTCTGCTTCCGATAGGTCATTCCGCCATGGTAGAACCCCGAATAGATCTCGGTGTACCACCACTGGTGGTTCTTTCCCACCGCCCGGGACCACTGGCTGGCATAGGCGATATTGCTGTACTGATAGGGGTCCTCGCTGGCGAACAGGTTGGTGCTGTGGGAGGCAAAGCCCCAACTGTCGCACTCCTGGGCGCATCTCTCGTCCAGCGGGTTGTTGTAGCGGAAACCGTGGCTGTGAAGCTCATGCCTGGGATCCAGGCTGCGCACGATCTCCACCTGCCATTTCAGGACCTGAGCCACGTTCTCATAGAGGAACTGCCGGAACAGCAGCATGGCCATGAGCAGGTTCTTGGACTGGGGCGCCGCCACGTCCTCCCAGGTCCGGTATCGCATCCCCAGGCGCTCGCTCAACTGCTCCAGGGTGAAGCGCTGTTTCAGCCACTGCTGATACTTGGCCCGGGTGTGGACGCAGTAACAGCTCCATCCGGGCCGGTTCACGTCGCTGCCCATCCCCTGAAGCCCGGGGCCGTCCCAGACTACCCACATGCCCATGGCCGGCGAATCCTTGTAGCGGTTGACCACCGCCCGCAGCACCTCTTCCGCGTAGACCTTCCACATGGGATGGTCGAAGCAGTGCCGATTGCCTCCCTGCACGCCGGCGGAGTTGGCAAAGGGCTCGGCCACTTCCCCGGTGTGGTAGACCACCCGCATGTCGGGGTGCTTGCGCATCATCCAGTCGGGACAGGCCATGTGGGTCGACAGCGTAAAGTCGAAGATGACCTTCAAGCCGTGCTTGGCCGCCAGCTCGAAAAAACGGTCGAAGTCGCCCAGCTCGATCTTGCCCGGTTCCGGAGCCATCCAGTTCCAGGAGGTGAAGCTTCTGACCGAGTCGAAGCCGGCCTTCTTGATGGCGGCAAAGTCCTCGTCCCACATTTCCATGGGCGGCATGGGGGCGCGGTAGTACTCTACTCCCACGTGGTAGCTATTGGTCTTGCCCGATTTCACGGAGGCGACGGCCGGCGGCGAGGCCAAGGCCAGCCCGCCGGAGGCGGTCACGGCTCCGGAGACCTCCAAAAACTCTCGGCGGTTCACTGGGAATCTCCTGGAGTTTTGCAGAAAAGGCGCCTTGCGAGGGCACCCATCCTATGTTTCCTCCCGGGGAATGTCAATCCTTGGCCGGAGAGGCGTCGCAACCGCAATTTCAAGGATCTCGCGATCACGCCATACCCTTGTTCGGTGGCTGAGGATCAAGCCGCTCATCCCGGGACAGCGGTGGAAAAAAACGGTTGCATCGGGTGAATTCCCATCGGCGAACCGCCGGCCCACTCAGCCAAAAAAGTGGCGAGCACTCAATCCAAAGCATCCCTTGCGGTCGGCCAATACTCTTTATCGATAGAGCGTCAGAAGTGATCCGTCGCCCGGGTTCTTGCCAATAGGGGCGCGATGCTATATTTTGCCACCGCTTCCCCCACCCGCTCCGGCAAGGCGGAATCGAACCCCCTACAGCACCTTCTTCGAGCGAAAGGCAACAACCGATGAAACAGTCCACTTCCTTTCTGTTCAAGCTCTGCCTGAGCGGGATGCTGCTGGCAGCGACAGCGGGTCCACTTTGTTGGGCGCAAGACGATGCACAGGAAACCGAGGTCTACTACACCATTTACACGGTCGCGGGGACCGGGCAGCGCGGTTTCAGTGGAGACGGCGGGCCGGCTGTCGACGCGCAGTTGGCCCGACCTCGCGGCCTGGC
>JAPPFQ010000081.1 GCA_028875135.1 Acidobacteriota bacterium | reverse complement strand
CAGCTCGACCGGTCAGAGACAGACCAGTTATGTCTCCATGATCAGCGGCCCGCGCCGAGAGGGAGAATGGGACGGTCCCGAAGAATTCCACCTGGTCCTGCTGGACAACGGGCGCAGCGACATTCTGGCCGATCCGCGCGTGCGCCGCTCGCTGTACTGCATTCGCTGCGGCGCCTGCCTGAATACCTGCCCGATCTACCAGCGAGTCGGCGGGCACTCCTACGGGTCCGTATACTCCGGTCCCATCGGATCGGTGCTGACGCCCTTGTTCCAGGGTCTGGAGGTGGCCGGGGACCTCCCCTACGCCTCCTCGCTTTGCGGTTCCTGCTCCAATATCTGTCCGGTCAAGATCGATCTCCATCACCAACTGCTGTGGCTGCGCGAGAAGCTGGTTTCCAGCCGGGCGACGCCCTGGCCGGAACGCCTGGCGATGGCTCTCTTTGCAGCCGGCATGAAGGATCCCAGCCTCTATCGAATGGGTTCGGCGTTGCTGCGGCTGTTGTTGAAGGTTTCGGGCAAGGGCAATCGGCCCTTCGCCGTTCCGGGGTGGAGCTCCACCCGGGACTTTCCGCCTCTGGCCGAGACCTCCTTCAAACAGTGGTGGGAGGACAACCGGCAACAGGGAGAGGGAGCATGAACGGTTCCCGGGAAGTCATTCTCGGCCGCATTCGGCGGGCGCTGCTTCGCCCCGGCCCGGGGCATGGACGGGCGCATGGCGGCCCCACGGGGGTGCAATCCCCCCCCGACCGGGAAGGGGCCACCGGGCTCTTCGACCAGTTTCAGGAACAATCCGCAAGGGTCGGTGGCGAACCCCGAGTCTGCACCGATATCGAGGAGGCCCTGGGAGGCATTCGGGACATCGTTGCCGAGGCCGGATACCGGAGGGTCGCCGTCTCCGACCACGAAATCTGCCGCCGCTACCGGCTGGCGCAGAGGCTTTCGGAACTGCTTCCCGAGGTGAGCGTCTGGAGGGAGGAGGGGGATGCGGAAATGCAGGGGTCTCGCCGGCAGAATTCCCGACAACTGGCCCAAGCCGATTTATCCATCACCGGGGCGGATTTCCTGATCGCCGAAAGCGGGACCGTGCTTATCGCCAGCACCGGCGCCAGTCGTCAGATCAGCCTGCTCCCCACCGCCCACCTGGCGCTGGCTACTCCCGATCAGATCTATCCCGACCTGGCGGCCGTCTTCCAACAACTGGGAACCGCGCCCGAAGAAGGCCGGCTGCCGGCGGCACTGACCATGATCACCGGTCCCAGCCGCACCGCCGATATCGAAAAGGTCCTGATCAAGGGGGCCCACGGTCCGATGAGACAACTGACTTGGGTGATCGGTGAGGAGGGTTAGAGCCCCCCGAAGAGGGTGATGGAGTTGGCCGTCCAGCGGTCGATGGGGGACCAGAAGACGATCAGGAGGATATTGGGAACCAGCAGCAGAACAAGAAGGGCCACGTTCAGGGCAGAGATGCGCAGCGGGGTGGGAGGCCGGTCGTCGTTTTCAAGGATCATGTGCTTCATGACCCTCATGTAGTAGAAGGCGGCGACGGCGGCGTTGAGAGCCCCCACAAGCGCAAACCAGTAAAGGCCCTGGTCGATGACGGCGCCGAAGATATAGAGCTTGCCCAGAAAGCCGGCGAACGGCGGAATACCGATCAGCGACAACAGGAAGATGCTCATGGCGACGGCCAGAAAGGGCGAGCGCCGGAACATTCCGTTGTAGTCCTGCAGTTCGAAGGTCTTTTCGCTGTTGAAAATGACCGTGACCACGAAGAAGGCGCCCAGATTCATGAACAGGTAGACAAAGAGATAGACCAGCATGGCCTTGAGGCCGGTGCCGGTCAGCAGAGCCGCACCCATCAGGATGTAGCCGGCGTGGGCGATGCTGGAATAGGCCAGCATCCGCTTCAGGTTGTTCTGGGTGAGAGCCGCGATGTTCCCCAGGGTCATGGTCATTACCGACACCGCGATAAGCACCAGCGGCCAGTCGATACCGCTGATGAATCCCCACTGCCCCCCCGCCGGTTGACTCAATCCGCCCAGGAAGAAGCGCACCAGGATGGCAAAGCCGGCGGCCTTGGGAGCCACCGAGAGAAAGGCCGTGACCGGTGTGGGAGCCCCGGTATAGACATCCGGGCACCAGAAATGAAAGGGCACCGCGGCCGTCTTGAATCCGAAACCGGCCGTGGTCAGCACCACCACCAGCATCAGGGTAACCTGGTTGAATCCGACCACTTCCTGCGCCAGCAAGGCATCCCGGATCGCGAAGAGATCGAGGCTCCCGGTCATGCCGTACAACAGTGAGAATCCATACAGCATGGCTCCGGTCGATACGGCGCCGAACAGGATGTACTTCATGGAGGCTTCGTTGGAGAGACGATCGCTGCGCAGGTAGCCCACCATGATGTAGGAGGTCAGCGACACCAGCTCCAATGACAGGTAGAGCATGACCAGGTGGGCCGAGTTGGCCATCAGCAGCATTCCCAACGTGACCGCCAGCAGGAGCGCGTGGAATTCGCCCTGATGGACGGCTGCCAATTCCTCCGAGTGCAGCGAACCCAGCAGCACCAGGATCCCCGCCACCAGCAGGAAGACCTTGAAGTAGAGTGCAAAGTTGTCGAGGGCCAGCATCCCTTCGAAGAGAGTCATGGCCGAGCCATGATCGGTCTGGAGGGTGTAGAAGAGAGCCAGCAGGAGCGCCGCCAAGGTCAGCAGCGGGTTGATGCGGACCCTCAACCCCTTGAGAGAGATGTCGGAAATCACCACCAGCAGCATGCCACCCAGCAGGATCAGCTCCGGGTAGAAGAAGTTCAGGCTGTCCAGGTTGCCGAGGTTCATCGAGGATCCAACCTCTTTCTTTCTTCCCTCTCGGGGATTGCTGCGCCGAAGACGCTTGCCACGCCGGATGGCGGCGGGGCCCGCCTCCGGCCCGCCTATCTCTTGAGGACGTCGGCCCGGTCCAGGTTCACCGTGTTCAGCACCCGGTAGAGGGTCAGGACGATCGCCAGCGCCACGGCGACTTCGGCCGCGGCCACCACAATGACGAAAACCGCGAACATCTGTCCGTCGATCCCGACGGAGCTGTAGCGGGAAAAGGCCACCAGGTTCAGGTTGGCCGAGTTGAGGATCAACTCCACTCCCATCAGTACGTTGACGGCATTGCGCCGGGTCAGCACACCGAACACGCCCAGGGAAAACAGGCACGCGCTAACCAGCAGGAAATACTTGAGCTCGATCAAACGTCCGTCCTCCTTCTCACCAGCATGGCGGCTCCGATCAAGGCGACCAGAAGGAGCACCGATGCAATTTCAAAGGGAAGAAGGTAGCTGCTCAGAAAGGCTTCCCCGATCTGTTGGGTGGTGGGCTCCAACTCCTTCTCGCCAACCAGCTTCCACTTGGTCTTGAAGGCGGCCAGGCTGATGGAAGCGAAAACGGCCGCCGCAATCAGGGTGCCGGCGATCGGTTGGAACCTTTCGGTAGTCAAATTCAGATTGTAGAGCCGGTGGGTCAGCATCACGCCAAACAGCAGCAGGACCAGGATCCCTCCCACGTAGATGAGCACCTGGGCGCCGGCCAGGAAGTCGGCTCCCAGAAACACGTAAAGAATCGCCACCCCGAAAAAGGTGAAGAGAAGGGAAAAAACCGAGTAGATCAAGCTCCGGGACACCACCACCACCACGGCCGACCCCACGGTGACGACGGCCGTAAGGATGAAAACGATGTCTGTAACACTCATGAGGATACCCTCACCTGGCCCCCGCCGGCCGGGAACTGGCAGCCGGCTTGGGTGGAGCCTGGGGTTCGTCCCTGGCGAAGCGGTAGAGAAAGTCCTGCTTGGCCTGCACCGCAAACTCGTACTCGGGTGTCATGACCAGGCAATGCGTCGGACAGGGGTAGGTGCAAAGGTTGCAGTAGCAGCA
>JAPPFQ010000153.1 GCA_028875135.1 Acidobacteriota bacterium | reverse complement strand
GTGGTGGCGCCCCCCTGGAAACGGCGGGTGGAGTTCGGCAAGAAGGCCCGGATCGTCCACATCAACGACGGCGAGCAGGGCTGGAAGATCGAATACAAGAACATCAAGACCCAGACCGAGGAAGAGCTTCGCAACTACCGCATCGACACGAAGCACGACCTGGACCACATTCTCAGGTTCCGACTTCGGGAGCAGGGACTGAAGGTCCGCTACCTTGGAAAATCGCGGACCCACCTGGAGCAGTTGGACGGGGTTCAGCTCATGGATGCCTCGGGAGACAAGGTCAGGATCTTCGTCAACTCCCGCACCTTCCTGCCCGCAAGGATGGAGTATGAATCCCCTCCCCGCGGCAAGCGCTGGGCCACCGAAGACGAGAAGTTCTTCCATAACTACCACGAGATCAACGGAGTCAAGATTCCGTTCACCGTCGTTTTGAATTCCAACGGGTACAAGGCCATGGAGACACAGCTCTCCTCCGCGCAGATCAACGCCGACCTGTCGGACACCCTGTTTTCATCCCCCCCCAAGAAGTAGAGCGGCATTTATGGGACCAGCATCGATCAAGGGCACCACCGTCGTTTGCATACGAAGAAGCGGGCGTACCGCTCTGGCCGCCGATGGCCAGGTCACCCTCGGGGAGACGGTGATCAAGCAGGGCGCCCGGAAGCTCCGCCGCCTCTACAATGGGCAGGTTCTGGCCGGATTCGCCGGATCCACGGCCGACGCCTTTGCCTTGTTTACCCGTTTCGAGGCCAAGCTGGAGGAGTTTCGGGGCAACCTGGCCCGGGCCGCCGTGGAGTTGGCCAAGGAATGGCGTACCGACCGGGTGCTGCGCCACCTGCAGGCGTTGCTGGTGGTGGCCGACAAGGAGCGGATTTTCCTGGTCAGCGGCAACGGCGATCTGATTGAGCCCGACGATGCCATCGCGGCCATCGGTTCCGGCGGACCCATCGCCCTGGCCGCCGCTCAGGCCCTGGTCAGGCACTCCGATCTGTCCGCCGCGGAGATTGCCGCCGAAGCTCTGAAGATTGCCGCCGGCATTTGCATCTACACCAACGCCTCGACGACCATCGAGGAGCTGTGAGGGGACTATGGTCATTTACTTGCCGGGAGCGGTGGAAAAGGAGGAACGGGTGGAAGCGCTGGACGAGCTGACTCCCAGGCAGATCGTGGCCCACCTGGACAAGCATGTGGTCGGGCAGAAGGCCGCCAAGCGGGCGGTGGCCATCGCCCTCCGCAACCGCATTCGAAGGCAGAAGCTCCCCGAGGAGATGGCCGATGAGGTGGTGCCCAAGAATATCATCATGATCGGCTCCACCGGCGTGGGCAAGACCGAGATCGCCCGGCGCTTGTCGAAGCTGGCCAACTCGCCCTTTCTGAAAGTGGAAGCCTCCAAGTTTACCGAGGTGGGTTACGTCGGTCGTGACGTCGAGTCCATGATCCGTGACCTGGTGGAAATCGCCATCGACCTGGTGCGGGAGGAAAAGCTGGAGGATGTGGCCGACAAGGCTGAGCAGAACGCGGAGGAGCGGGTTCTCGACCTGCTGCTTCCCCCCGTTCCGCAGTCGGCCCGCAATTCATCCTCTGCCGAGGAAAAGGCCAGGGCCCAGGAGACCTTCGCCAAGACCCGGGAGAAGCTTCGTCAACAGTTGCGCGGCGGCAAGCTGGATGAACGCATGGTGGAGGTGGAGACCCGCGAAAGAAGCATGCCGGCCTTCGAGATCATTTCCAGCTCCGGCATCGAGGAAATGGACATAAACGTCAAGGACATTCTGCCGGGCATCTTCGGGCAGAAGACCAAGAAGCGGAAGATGCCGGTTGCCGACGCCATGGACCATCTCATTCAGGAGGAGGAGCAGAAACTGGTCGACATGGACCAGGTGACTCGCCTGGCGGTGGACCGGGTGGAGCAGAACGGCATCATCTTCCTCGACGAGATCGACAAGATCGCCGGGCGCGAGGGAGGGCACGGCCCCGACGTCAGCCGCGAAGGCGTGCAGCGGGACATTCTCCCCATCGTGGAAGGGACCACGGTGAATACCCGCTACGGCATCGTCCGGACCGACCACATCCTGTTTGTGGCGGCGGGCGCCTTCCACGTCAGCAAGCCGTCCGACCTCATTCCCGAGCTTCAGGGCCGATTCCCCATCCGGGTCGAGCTGGAAACGCTCACCGTCGAGGACTTCGTGCGCATTTTGACCGAACCCAAGAGCGCCCTGATCAAGCAGTACGTGGGCCTGATGGAAACCGAGGGGATCAAGCTCCGCTTCACCGAGGAAGCGACCCGCAGCATTGCCGGGTTTGCGGCCCTGGTCAACGAGCGGACCGAGAACATCGGGGCCCGGCGGCTGCAAACCATCATGGAAAAACTCCTGGACGAGATCTCCTTCGAGGGGCCGGATCTGAAGCCGAAAGACGTCACCATCGACGAGGAATACGTCCAGAAAATGCTGGCCTCCATCGTGGATGACCAGGACCTGACCCGGTACATCCTTTAGACTGCGTTTCTCTCGAATGGCAGGAAACCTCGGCTCTCGATCCAGGAAACGGCAGGTGGGATCAACGGATAATTAACATCGATGCACAGGATGCACAGGATAAACAGGACGAGAGCTTCCTGCACGAGAAGCCGGCTCGGGCGATGATCCGGTGCGGATTTGCAGATGCTCAGGATTAGACACTGGAGGTTTCCTGAAAAAATCCTGTGCATCCTGTCCATCGACGTAAATAGTCCCTGTAACTCACGAGGCGGTGGAGGGCGGAATGCTCCCACACCGATTCACAATCCGCAGAACTTGACTCGCCTGCAAACCTTGTTTCGACTCAAGAGGGCCAGGACTCGTTCCGGCCGATATCTCCGCCTGGGAAGTCTTCTTCTCCTGACCTCGGCTTGCGGAAAGATAGGAGAGCCGCTGCCTCCGTTGATCCGGATTCCCCAACCGATTGCTGACCTGACGGTCCGGCAGCAGGGGGCGGAGGTGATCCTCGGTTGGACCTTGCCCCACTTGAACACCGACGGCAGCACGGCCGCCACCCTGGCCTCGATGGAGATCTATCGGGCGATCCGGGAGCCCTCCCCGGATACGACGGTCGCACCGGCGGTGGGAGAATCGGACCTCTGGCGAGTCCTGCAGACCGAGCCTGCCCGCGGGCGGCAGGAGGCAAGGAGCATCCGCGATCTTCTGGAGGGCCGGGATCTTTCCGAGGTGTTGGAGAGAGAGTTCAGCTATGCCGTCAAGGTCTTCAATCGGAAGGGACAGAGCGCGGGGCTTTCCAACATCGCCACCCTGCGGCTGCAGCCGGTCCCGCATCCTCCCGGCCGACCGAGCCTGAAACCTGCCGAAGAGTATGTCGAGGTTTCCTGGGCGCCTTCCTCCATCAACATCGACGGATCTCCAGTGGCTGCCGGAGTGACCTTCAACCTCTACCGCGCTTCATCCGGGAGAAGTTCCGCCGGGGGTCTCCTCAATCCGACCCCGGTAGCCGGGACCTCCTACCGGGATGGGTCGGCCCGTCTGGGTGAGACCTACCTCTACCGGGTGCGTGCCTTGCTGGAAACCGGGCGAGGAGGGGTGGAAAGCCGGGATTCGGAGGAGGCCACCCTGTTCCACCGGGACCTGTATCCACCCGGGCCTCCGCGGCAACTCACCCTGGTGGCGGGCCGGGAATTCCTGAGCCTGGCCTGGTTCCCCAACTCCGAATCCGATCTGGCCGGCTATCATGTCTTTCGGCGTCAAGGCCGGGACGAGTTCCAGCGCCTCACCGCCACGGCCACCCAGCGGACATCCTACGAGGACCGGGACCTTCTCGAGGGCCTTGTCCATGCCTATCGGGTCACCGCCGTGGACCGGGCCGGAAACCAAAGCAGCTATTCGAATGTCGTCAGCGATACGCTAGAATAGCTGCCTGCGATCAAGCCAGGGAGC
>JAPPFQ010000660.1 GCA_028875135.1 Acidobacteriota bacterium | reverse complement strand
CTTGAAGATAGCGGCCAGGGAGTAGTAGTCGGCGGTGGGAATGGGGTCGAACTTGTGGTCGTGGCAGCGGCTGCAGGCCAGGGTCAGGCCCAGGAAGGTGCGACCGGTGACGTCGATCTGCTCGTCGGCAACGTCGAACAGGAACTTCTCCTTGTCCTGCTCCGCCAGCGCCTTGGGACCCAGCACCAGGAATCCGGTGGCCACCATCCGGTCGCGGAAGGCCCGCCAGTCGGCGTCTCCCGAAAGGAGGTCGCCGGCAAGCTGTTCCAGGATGAACCGATCGTAGGGCTTGTCCTGGTTGAAGGCCCGCACCACGTAATCGCGGTAGCGGTAGGCGTAGCGCATGATGTAGTTGCCGTCATGGGCGGTGGTGTCGGCATAGCGAACCACGTCCAGCCAGTGGCGGGCCCAGCGCTCGCCGTAGTGGGGCGAGTCCAGCAGGCGCTCCACCAGGTTGGAGTAGGCGTGGGGCGATGGATCGTTGACAAAGGCTTCAACCTCCGCGGGTTCCGGGGGCAGACCCAGCAGGTTGAAGGTGAGCCGGCGAATCAGTGTGCGGCGGTCGGCGGGCGGAGCCGGCCGCAGACCCTTTGCCTCCAGGCCTGGTCCCGAACTTCCGGAGCCTCACTGCGAGTCAGTGGCTGGAAGGCCCAAAAGGACTTTTCTTCCTCGCTAAACTCGGCGACCGTCTCCTCCGGGTTCCAGGGAAGCAGGATGTCGTACTTTTCCCCCAGGTAGGCTTCCACCGACCGTCGCTCGGCTTCGCTGCGGGCGGTGTCGTAGAGGATCACTTCCGCCAGGTCCCCTCGGAAGGAGATCCGGCCCGAAGCAACCTGGTTCAGCAGGGTTTGAACCGCCGGAGAACCTTCCGACTCCCTTCCGTTGAGGTAATAGCGGACGACGCCGTTGGCGGTCCCGGGCCGGCGGGTCCTGGCGATGATCCAGGGGCGGTTGCCGGCGGACGCGGCCATGCTCCCCTCCGCCTCGCCACCCTTGTCCGGCGATTCAAAGCGGGCCACCGCAAAAACGGTCCCGGAGGATTCGGCCTCCTTGGAGAGATGGCCATCGGGACCCTCCATCCGGCTCTTCCCGTCGAATCTCAGGGCCGGCTTCCCGTGCACCCGGCTCTCCGGAATCCATTGCGGCGCCGCGACTTCACCCGACGGCCCCTCCACCGCGGAAACCCTCCAATGGTTGTCGCGTCCGCCGGCGTCCTGCCAGGACTCGAGCGTCTCCTCCTCCTCGAGCTGGATGGCGTCGGCCTTCAGCCAGACCCGCAGCCCGGCTGCCAACTCCCCGTCGGCGGGGGACCGGGCAACCACACGGCTCTGCCGCTCCGCCTTCTGCTTGCGGACCGCCCGGGGCTCGGGCCAGACGGCGCCGTCTCGAACCCACTGTTCCAGGGTGGCGATCCGGTTCTCCGATAGAGGTCCGGTGGGAGGCATTTGCAGGTCCCCGGAACCCCTCACCAACTGAATCAGCCGGCTCTGTTCCAATCTACCCGGCACCACCGCCGGTCCCGACTGGCCACCCTGGCGCAGATACTCGGCTGAATCCAGCCGCAGGCCTCCCTGCTGCAGCCTGGGTCCGTGGCACACCTGGCAGTGCTCCACCAGCAGGGGCCGGATCTCTTTCTCGAAGAACTCGATCCGGGCAGGATCGGATGGTTGACCCGATGCGGCCGTGGCCGTAGCCATCAGGACCGAAAGCAGCAGGAAGCGAGTCGACATGACGATTCTCGAGATCAACAGGGGATAGTTGCGACCTCTTGGAGGGTCACCTGAAACAAACGCCCGGCACCGGGTGGCTGGAAACCGGCTCAAAGTCAGGAATGAGTTGATTTTTGATTCACATCGATGCACAGGATGCACAGGATTTTTTCGATCTTTCTCAATGGAGGTCCATTCGGATTCGTGCCGATTCCTGTCTATCGTTGGTTCTTTTCTCGCCCTATGACTATCGATCTCAGGCATGGCCTCACCAGTTATTCTATACCAAAGCAGGCTTCCTTCCCGACGTGTGCCGGTCTTGGAGAGAGCGGCGCAACTGCTGTCGGCGCGGCTCGAGCCGCCCTTCAGGGAGAAACCCGGGTACTGACCAACTCCCTTTGGCTGCGAACGAAGACCTCCTGGCCCGAGAAGGCCGGGTGTGCCCAAAGGGGCGTATCGTCCGCTTCGATGATCTTTACCCGCCCCCGGTCTTCGAGCCTCTCGGGGGTCAGGTTCAGAAGCACCAGCTCGCCTATGGCGTTGACGGCCACGGCCGATCCACCGGCAACCTTGCCGGAACGGTCTTCCCCCGCCCACACCAGGGCCGCGTGAGGGTTTCTTCCCCTGGGGGTGAGACGGTGCTCGTCGGACCAGACCACCGTCCCGCTGGGCCAGTGAACGCACAGCAGGCCGTCGCGCTTGTCCAGAACGTAGAGATGGTCCCCGGACCAGAGCGGAGTCGACATCAGGCAGCTCAATCTCCGCGACTTCCACAGCTCCTCGGGACCTTGACCGTCCCGCAGGCTGCAGGCCAGGGCTCCGTCCCAGTAGCCCGAGACGAACAACCGGCTGCCGTCGAAAACCGGTGAAATGATGGCCACGTCGTAGCTGCTGGTTCGGAAGGGCACCCCCCAGACTTCCTTCCCTGTTTGCGGGTCGAGGGCCACCAGGCGATCGGCCGTCCACACCAGCAGCAGGTCGGTCGATCCGACCTTGGCCATGACCGGAGAGGAGTATCCGGGACGGTCCTCCAGGGCTCGCCAGCGTTCCCTGCCCGTCCGGCGGTCCAGGGCCACCACGGTGGCGCCGGCCCGCCCTCCGGCCTGCAGATAGACCAGGTCGCCCACGACCAGAGGCGAGGCCGAGTGTCCCCAGGTCGGCTGTTTCCCGCCGAAGCGTTTCTGAAGGTCCAGACTCCAGAGCGGCTTGCCGTCCGAGAGGCTGAGGCAGGTCACCCTACCGACAGCTCCCAGGGCAAAGACCTCCCCGCCATCGACCGCAGGGGTGGCCCGGGGGCCCTTGCCCCAATCCAGGTCCCCGTAGAGCGCCGGATAGCTGTGGGTCCAAAGAAGGGAGCCGTCCTTGCGGTCCAGGCAGAGCACCCGTTCCTCTTCCCCGGAGCCGACCCGGTCCATGGTCAGCACCCGGTTCCCGACGACCACCACGCCCGAGAACCCGCCGCCGACTTCGGCGCTCCAGAGCTTCTCGACCGCACCGGGTTCGAGCCGGCGCGGAAGCCGGACCGAGGCCCACACCCCGGCGCGGCCCGGACCCTGCCACTGAGGCCAATCCCCGGCATCGGCGGCAGAGATGGGCAGGTCCTGGCCCAAGACCAGCAACGCGAACCATCCGGCTGCACAGGCCGAAGCTGAGCGCCACCGAAACCGCCGCCCCCTTGCGGAGCCGCCAAGGTCGAGAAACGGGTAAGAACTTGAGACGGAGTGGAGTTTCTTCATCCGTGGACACGGTTCCCGGGGGACCGAACGTCTTCCCTGAGGAATTGGAGGACGAGGCTCATGCTATTTCAGTTCAAAATGGAAAGCAACGGATTGGGTCCTCCCGAGGTTGGGACGGGTCAGATCCATAGAAAGGGACCATCCATTCAACATCGATGCACAGGATGGACAGGATGCACAGGATAATCAGGACGGGAGGTCCCTGCACGAGTTGCTGCACGAGAGGCAGACTCCGGCGATGATCGCGAACGGATTTGCGGATGTCCAGGACTGCAAGCCGGCCGTCTCCAGAAAAAATCCTGTAAATCCTGTGCATCCTGTGCATCGATGTGAATTGAAAATTTGCCTATGCCTGACTTTAAACCGGTTTCCAGCCACATGCCACAGGGGCTTGTTTACAGGCATTGGGGATTCTCTTGAAATAGTGGCTACTCTCCATGCTTTGGGAACCGGGACCACGAAAGTATGCTGAAATCCAACCCTCTCCAC
>JAPPFQ010000268.1 GCA_028875135.1 Acidobacteriota bacterium | reverse complement strand
ACCCCAGGGAGGTCGGCAGGCTCATCGACGCTCTCGAGCCCGGTTTTTCCGGGACCGACTATGGTCCGGCCCTGCGGCTGGCGGACCAGATCCTGGCCGGGACCCCGGAAGGATCCCCGGAGATCCATTGGATCAGCGACTTTCAGGAGTCGGGTTGGCAACCGGGATCGCCCAACGTCACCATCGATGAGAGGGTTGAGATTCGCACCTACCCGGTGGCGCAGGCTGCCGGACCCAATATTTCGATCGGTCGGGTGACAATCCAACCCGAAGATCGTCCCTCTTCCCGGGTAACCATCGGCGCCGAAATTCGATCCAGGCACCTCCCGCGGGCGCTGGACCCGGTCCTGGTCCTGGAGATCAACGGACAGCCGGCACTGAGCCGAACGGTCCACCTGGATGCGAACGATAGCAGGCTGGTTCGGTTCGATTCGGTCGCAGTTCCCCGGGGCGAGTCCAATGCCAGGCTCCACCTGCAATTCGAGGATGCCCTGCCGGAGGACAACTTCGCCTACAGTTCCCTCTCACCTCCCCCTCGGCTGAAGACCCTGCTGCTGGGGACTGGCCGCCGGGACCACTTCTACCTGAACCGGGCTTTGACGGCCAGTCCCGATTCTTCCCTGGACGTGAAGGTGGCCGAACGGGGACGAATTCCGTTGTCCGAGCTTTCTTCCTACGCGGCGGTGATTCTGAACAACTACGGCCCCGTTCCCGCGGAGACGGCTTCGGCCCTGATCCGGTTTGTCGAATCGGGGGGAGGGCTGCTGCTGAATTCAGGACCACAAACCGATGCCGAGAGCCTGGGCAACCTTCAAGAGATCCTGCCCGCCACCCTGCTGAAGCGGTACCGGGCCGCCGGCCGGGGCAGAGACCAGCGCATCGGGCTCCTGCAGAAGCGCCATCCGATCTTCAACCATTTTGAAGAAGCCCATTTTTCCTATTTCATGGGGACCGCCTACACCGACTTCTACCTGGCCGAGCCCCTGGCAGGCAGCCAGGTGCTGGCCGCCCTCCAGGACGGAAGCCCGCTACTGCTGGAGGGACAGTCCGGCAAGGGCCGGGTTCTGCTGTTCACTTCATCCCTGGATCGAAACTGGAACCCACTCCCGTTGAAGTCGGTTTTCCTGCCCTTCTGCCAGGAAATGGTCAAGTACGTAGCCCGCTTCCGGCCCTCCCCGCAAGCCTACAGGGTCGGAGACAGGGTCGCGCTCCAATCCTTGCATCCCCGATGGGCCAAAGCGCTGGCGACGCTCTCGACCTCAGGCCGCTCTTTCGCCCATACCTGGACCGTGGTCGCGCCCTCCGGCCGGGAGATCCCTCTGGAGGATCCGGCCGGGGGAAACCGTTCCTCGCTGAAACTGACCGAACCGGGCTTTTACCGATTCCGGGTGCAGGAGACGGAGAACCTGCTGGCCGCCAATCTGGATCCTCGGGAATCGGATTTGCGAGCCCCGGACCCGGAGCAATTCCTGGCGCAGTTGCCTCGGGCAACCCGCCGGGAGGGCGCTGCTCCGCGAAAGCCCACATCCCTCGACCAGCGCCATGCCCTGGAAAACCGGCAGCATCTCTGGTGGTACCTGGTGCTGACCGCCTGTCTTGTGTTGTTGGTTGAGAGTTTGCTGGCGAACCGCTATTCTAGCAAGGCAACAGAATAGGAATCGGCCAGACCCATTTGGCACCGTGCGACGGCGGACGGGGCGCACTCTTTTTGTCCATGACAGCGGAACGGCAACGCTTGCAGGCTACCATCCGGCGGGTCCGGCAGCGTTTCAGGACCATCGCTTCGATTCGAGGCCTCGCCTTGTGGCTTGGCCTTTCCCTGCTGGCGGTGGCTGCCGCCGTGACCGCTGTCGACTACTGGAACTACAGCCAAAAGGCTCTCCTTCTGGCCCGCTGGACCTCCCTGCTGATCATCGGACTATCCCTGGCCTGGCTGGTGGTGCGTCCCCTGGCTCGACGGGTCAGCGACATACGGATCGCCCGCACCATCGAGGAACGCTACCCGCAACTGCAGGATCGCCTGATCACGGCCACCGAGCTGACATCCCCGGCAGGCCGCAATTCCGAGCCTCACCCGTTCCTGCCCCTGCTGCTCCGAGACGCGGCTAGACAGAGCCGTATTGTCAAGCCTTCCGAACTTTTCAACCGCAGGGAACCCTTGCAGTCCATCCTGGTCAGTTGTGGACTGGCGCTGCTGTTTGTCCTGCTGCAGATCCACGGGCCCGGCCATTTCCGATACGCGACACTGAAGCTCTACGCCGACGGATGGTGGCCCCGGGCAGCGCCGCTCTATCGCATCGAGGTTTCGCCCGGCGACACCCGCATCCGCAAGGGGTCGGATCAAACCGTCACGGCCAGACTCGGGGGCTTCGAAGCGGAACAGGTCCGGCTGTTTTTCCGCTACGCCCGGGGCGGAAGCTGGAAATCCCAGCCGATGACGGCCGAGGCCGGCGCCAACCGGTACGGGTTTTCCTTTGTGGACGTTGCCGAACCCATCGGCTACTACGTCCAGGCCGGAAACATCAGGTCCGAGGCCTATGAGCTCTCGGTCATGGATACGGCCCGGGTTCGGCAGATCGATCTGACCTACCGTTTCCCGCCCTACACCGGCCTGCCGCGGCGTACCGAGCAAAACGGCGGCGACATCGAGGCCCTCCGAGGCACTCGGGTCGAGGTCAAGGCCCACCTCAACCTGGAACCCGGCTCAGCCCGCATTCTGCTGGGAGACGGAATCTCCATTCCGATGCGCAAGGCGGAGGGGCCGGCAGTCATCGGGGAAATCAAGGTTTCCAGGGACTCGACCTATAGAATCCAGCTCACCGAGGACTGGACCGGCGAGAATGTCGACTCCCATGCCTACGCCATTACCGCCTTCCGGGATCAGCCTCCCCAGGTGGCCTGGACCCGGCCGGGCCGAGACCGGCAGGCCACCGCCCTGGAGGAGGTCCTGACCGAGGCCAGGGCAGACGATGACTTCGGCCTGAGAAGCCTGGAGTTGCACTACGCCCTCAACGGTGCGCCATCCGCCAGGATAGACCTTTTCAAGCCCAGCGGTGGAGGGCTTCCCCGTTCGGTGTCGGCGACCCATACCTTCTTCCTGGAAGAGTTCGAGCTCCAGCCGGGAGACTTCGTCAGCTATTTCGCCCGGGCCTCAGACGCCCTGGCGACCACCACCAGCGACATCTACTTTCTGGAAGTGCGTCCCTTCGGCAAGCAATACCAGCAGCGCCAGTCGGGGGCCCGGCGGGGCGGAGGTTCCGGCGACATGGACTCGCTGCTCTCCCGGCGCCAGAAGCAGATTCTGGTAGCCACCTGGGGATTGATCCGAGACCGGAAGCGCCTGGACAAAGAAGAATATCGGAATTCCCTGCGGCTGGTGGGAGAACTGCAGCTCAAGCTGCAGCAGCGCACCCGGTCCCTGGCCGACCGGGTCCAGCGAAGGGCCCTGACCGGCCTCGACCAGGACATTCAGAAGTTTTCGGAGAACCTGGTCCAGGCGGTCCAGTCCATGACACCTGCCCATGAATCGCTGACGCAACGAGACCCCGACGAAGCCGTTCCCCACCAGCAAAAGGCGCTCCAGTACCTGATGCGGGCCGAAACCTTCTACAAGGAAGTCCAGGTGGCTCGGGGCGGAGCTCAGGGACGGACCACCTGGGCCCAGGAGCTGGAGAGCCTGTTCGAGCTGGAACTGGACAAGCTGAAGAACCAGTACGAGGTCCAGCAACAGGCCGGTGACTCCGATTCGCGCCGGCAGATGGATGAAGCCACCCGCAAGCTGCGGGAACTGGCCCGGCGGCAGCAGCAGATCAACCAGGATCGTCGCCGCCGGATGCTGGAGGGCGCCGCCAGGCAGTTCCGTGGGTCGGAAGGATCCGGGCAGGGGATGCTTCAGGCCGAGGCCGAGAAGTTGGCCAGGCGGTTGGAACGACTATCGAGGGAG
>JAPPFQ010000427.1:3054-3943 GCA_028875135.1 Acidobacteriota bacterium | reverse complement strand
CACCACGAATTTCCGTTCTGAGGTCGTCGATGTTCCTGCCAATGGCGGCATGGGCTTGGCTGGCATTGCGCCATAGCCCCACACCTACCCCAATGATTGCAATGAGGAGGGTCAAAACGGAACCAAACCCAAACAAGGGCAACCACTGGATCAACTGGCTATCCACCGCCCACTCCTTTCGCCTTGACGATTACAATTCTACTACCGTTGAACCCGATCCGTATGCCAACTGCCGAAGTTTGAGGGGTGCGGATGCCGCCGCTCGCACCATCCGACACTGTTTTCAAAAATGCTCCCCTCCTGTGTCGCCCGCCCCTAAAGAATCCTCGGCGAGAGGAAGAACAGCAATTCCCGGGTTTCCCGGACCAGGGAGCGGTTGCGGAAGAGGGCGCCCACGATGGGGATTTCGCCGAGCCCGGGCACCTGGCTGCGGCTGTCCTGGCGGCTGTCGATGAGTATTCCCCCGATCACCACCGTGCCGCCGTTGTCCACCAGGATGGTGGTGGTGGTCTGGTGGGTGTTGACGGTGGGAATCCCCTGAACTTGGCGGGAAAAATCGGGTGTGGAATTTTCGATGTCCACGCTCAGCAGGATGGCATCCTGGCGGGTAATCCGCGGGGTCACGGTGAGGCGCAGCACGAAATCGATGAAGCGGGCCGAGACGGTGTTGTTCACGGTGGTCTGGATGGGAATCTGGATGCCCTGCTTCACCACCCCTTCCACGTTGTTCTGGGTCAGGATTCTGGGCTTGGAGAGCAGCTTGGCGTTCCCCTTGCGCTCGGCGGCGGTGATGAGGGTGTCGAGAACGAGGCCGGCCGCCAGGCCGGCAGCCAGGTTCAGGGGGCTGGCCCGCCGGCCGGTTGGCCGGTGTCTTATAAAAAAAAACCAG
>JAPPFQ010000427.1:0-3044 GCA_028875135.1 Acidobacteriota bacterium | reverse complement strand
ACCTTTTTTTGGGGGTCCTCTTTGGGGGGGGGGGGCCCGGGGGGGCGGCCCCGGGCGGGGGGGGGGGGGTTTTGGGGGGCGCGCCCCCGCCGGCCGCCCCCCCGCCCCCCAGCCAGGTTCAGGGGGCTGGCCGGCCGGCCTGTTCGCAGGTCGAGGCTCAACCGCGAGGCCCTCTCCTCCGCGGCCGGCTCCCCGGCGGAGTCGGGAGCCTCCAGCACCGGAAAGCGGGTGAAGGCCGGCTCGGAACCCGATTCCTCCTGCTGTCCTGTGCGGGCCTGCCGTCCGAATAGCGCGCTCCACTGCACCCCGATGTCCTGCAGGAAACTCCGGCTGGCGGCCACCACCCGGGCTTCGATCTCCACCTGGCGGACCTTGCGGTCCAGTTTCCGCAAGAGGGTGTCCACCGCCTCCAGCCTGGGAGGAATGTCCGAAATGACCAAGGCGTTGGTGCGTTCATCCACGATGATGTCTCCCCGGGGGGAGAGGGCCTTCTTGAGGATGGGGCTCAGTTGGGCCGCCTTGGCGAAGCTGGGCCGGCGAATGCGGGTCTCGAGCTCGGCGGCCGCCACCCTGGCCTGAGCCAGCCGCTGTTGCTGCTGCTGTTCCGACTCCAGGGTCGAGAGCCTGGCGATCCTGAGCACGTTGCCGCTCAGGTGCCTGCCCATGCCCTGGTTCTCCAGCACCACGTCCAGAGCCTGGTCCCAGGGCACCTCCTTGAGGAAGAGGGTGAGGGACCCCTCCACGTCGGGGTCCAGGACGATATTGAGGCCGCTGATCCCGCCGATGAGCCGAAAGAAGTCCTTGAGGTCGGCGTCCTTCAACTCCAGGGAGATCCGTTCACCGGTGTAGCCGGCCTCGGCCGGGGAAGCCGGAGGCCGCGCCTCGGCAGCGGGCTTGGGTTTCGACCCGGCGGACTCTGCCGCATCGCACCAGCCCCAGGGCCCGGCGACTCCCAGCCACCAGAGCCACAGCCCGGATCCCCATAGGGCCAGGTGAAACCGCGAGTTACCTCTCATCGCCAACCTCCACCGGCTCCGGATGCAGCTTCTTGATCACCCGGCGCGTCCGTGTCCCTCCGGCATCGCCCTCAACCCGGTGAGAAAAGACCACCCCGTCCGCGCCAATCTCCAACACCTGCCCGTCGAACAGGCTGTCGCCCTTTTTCAGCATAAAGGACCGGTCCCGGGGACCCGCGGCCAGGGCCGTATACTCCCCACCGGCCTCCACCAATCCCACCAGCTTCAGTTCCGATATCCGTTGGCCCTTCAAGCCCCGCGGCCTGACGGCGTCGGGAGGGGCGGACGCGGGAGCCCGCGGGAGGCGGAAGGGATCGCGCCTCCCCCTGACCCGGTAGGGATAGGCAGTCAGCCGTGCCGGGGGCGCGGGAGCGGCGGCCGCCTCGACCGCAGCGGCAGCCGGCCGGTAGCGCTGGACAACAGCGGTGAGGTCGGCGATGAGGGTGTGAGGGGAATCCTCAGGGCCGGCAGCCGAGATCCGCAGGTCTTCCAGGCTCACGATGGGGGCCAGTCCGGCCAGCTTGCCGCAGAAGTCTCCCAGGTCGTGGTAGTTTCCGGCCAGCGCCAGCCCGTGTGGCTCCCGAGAGAAGGTCTCTCCCTCTTGCGCGGGCATCTTTCGAATACTCTTCACCTTCAATCCGGACTCCACTGCCGCCCCCTGCAGTTGGCGCAGCAGGCCGGTCGCCGTTTCATTTTCCTTTGGCAAAGCCGCCTCGAGGCTCGCCAGCTTCGAGGCCAGCCGCCGGTTCCGGCCGGACCGGTCCCGGAGCTGCTGCTCCAGCTCCGCTCCCTTCCCCAACTCCCGGCTCAGGGCTTCCAACTGTTGCCGCTGCAACTCGATTTCGGCTCCGTACCCGGAGACGAACAGATGCCAGCCCAGCACCAGGACCAGTGCGCCCAGCCCCAAGGGTATTCCCATGTGCTGCAGCCAGGCAGGGATGTTGGTGTGCATCAGGGACATTGCGCTTCCTTTCGCAGAGGTTGCGTCCGGGCCGGCGACTCCTACTCAAGCGGGGAGCGATGCTCCGGGGAACGCCGCGTTGGCCCCCTCCGGCTCGGCTGCGGGCTGCGGCCTGGTCGAAGGGACGCCGCGTTTGCCTCGCGACTCCCCCTCAAGGGGGGAGTGATACTCAAGCGTTTTATGCAGGCCTCAAGAATCACTCCCCCCTTGAGGAGTCGCATCAGCCGAGCCGCAGGCGATGGCTGATGCGGTGGGGGGCATACGCGACCCCTCGAAGGAGAGGGTGAAGGCGTAGTGGCCGTTTTGCTCCTGGAAGTGGATGAGCTCCACTCGATGGAATTCGCCGGTGCGCTGCAAGCGGGCGATGAATTCCGAGACCCGGGAGGAATCCCCCGAGACCAGGCCGCGGAGCGAGTAAGCCCCGTTTTTCCGGCTCAACTCCCGAAGGCGCAGCCCCGGAACCGCCTCGACGCAGTCGCTCAGCAGATCCAGAACCCTGACCGGGCGTGCCTGCTGCGCCCTGAGCTGCTCAATGGCCCGGACACGCCCCTCGATCGACCGGCCCACCTGTTCCAGCCCCTGGAGTTTCCGGGCCAGTTCCTGGTGTTGCTGCCTCTGGCGGCTCACCTGCCCAATGCGAACCACCAGGCTCCGGCTGCGGGCCGCCTGCTCCATGCGCCAATTCAAAACGACGGTCGCCCCGCCCAGCATCATCCCCAGGGCCAGCAGCCGCCGAAGGGTGCGGCCACCGCCGGCGCGGCCCGTCCGCCCCGGCGGTTCCGGCCACCCGGCTCCGGAATCTCCCGCCAGGTTGATCCTAATCATGGAAGCCCCTCAGAGCCAGGCCCACCGCTACCGCCAGGCTGGGAGCCTGCCGGTAGAGACTCTCCTCCTCGACACCTCTCCCGACGGCAATGCTCTTGAAGGGGTCCAAGGGTTCCAAGGGAAGATCGAGCCCGCTCTGCAGCCGCTCCATCAACCCCGCCAGTTCGGAGCACCCGCCACTCACGTACACCCTTTGTATGGATTCGACCTCACCGGCGTCTTCGAACAGCTCCAGGGACTTG
>JAPPFQ010000186.1 GCA_028875135.1 Acidobacteriota bacterium | reverse complement strand
CGCTACGCCTTCCCGCGCATCGGGAAGATGCCGGTCTCGGAGGTGTCGAGCGCCGACGTGCTGGAGATTCTCTCGCCGATCTGGCACGTCAAGCCGGACATGGCCGGGAAGCTGCGCCAGCACATGCGGGCGGTGTTAGAATGGGCCGTGGCGATGGAGCTTCGCATCGACAACCCCTGCGACCGCGTCGGACCGGTGCTGGGGCCTCAACACAAGGTCGTCGAGCACATGCTGGCCTTGCCTCACCGCAAGGTGGGGGCGGCCATCCGGACGGTGCGGGCATCGACGGGAGCGCCGGGCGTCAAGCTGGCCTTCGAGTTCCTGGTCCTCACGGCGGCGCGGTGGGGCGAGGTGCGGTGGGCCGAGTGGTCGGAGATCGATCGGGACGAGGGTGTGTGGACCCTCCCGGCGAAGCGGACGAAGGCGAACCGCCGGCACCGGGTGCCGCTGTGTGGCCGAGCCCTGGAGATCCTTGAGGCGACGCGGGCGCTCGGGGACGGAACCGGTCCACTGGTGTTCACCGGCCGGCCCGGGAGGGCGATCGAGGAGAAGCAACTGCGCCGGCTGCTCGGGAAGCACAAGATCGCAGCCGTGCCGCACGGGTTCCGGTCCAGTTTTCGGGACTGGGCGGCCGAGGAAACGGACCATCCCCGGGAGGTGATCGAGGCGGCTCTGGCCCATGTGGTCCAGAACCGGTTCGAGGCGGCCTATGCGCGCTCGGACCTGTTCGAGCGGCGGCGCCGGCTCATGGACGATTGGGCCAGCTACCTGGCAGGCCCGGCCGACTGATCCGCCGGAGGGCGAGGCGGGGACAGCGAGGCCGGTCCGCAACGCGTAGTAAAGGAGAGCCAGCCTACCCAATGTCATACATTGGGGCTGGCGAGGGGCTCCGCCCCTTCGAACCCCCGACCAGGGGGAGCTCTCCCCTGGCTCCCCCCCATCACCCCCCCGCTCCCCTCTCCCTCTCCAATGACGGAGGCCTCGATGGCGCCGGAAGCGACAGCGACGGGGCTGTTGCGGCGTTTCGGGGAAGCTCTCGACCACAACGGCGAGGGCTTCGCCCTCTGAGAGAAAGGCGTTGTGCGTAGCAGGATCGCGGCCACGTTAGACCGCCACCACCCGTCGGAAAGTCGGGGCTAACCATCCCGGCCCCGCACGCGAAGGGGAACCGCGAACACCGGGTTCCGCTGTGTGGTCGCGCCCTGGAGATACTGGAGGAGGCGCGGGCGCTCGGCCCCTGACACTTTCGGTGCCCAAAACCCTGCCATTTTCGATGCCCATTGACAGGACGAGCTTTCGGGACTGGGCGGCCGAGGCGACGGATAATCCCCGAGAGGTGGCGGAGGCAGCGCTGACGCACAAGGTCGGCAGCCGGATCGACGCCGCCTACCGCCGCTCGGACCTGTGAAATTCCGCACTGGCACACTCTTACCCGCCCAGTGGAAGGCCGCGACTCTTACAACTACCGCGTTGAGGCTGACCCACCGTTAATTTCAGCCGCACCTGAAAAGTGGGTCTACTGCATGACGGAGTTTGCGTCTGGCGCTACGATCATTTGCGCCGATTCGCCCGTGTGCTTCGGGCAGAGGGGGGGAACGGTAATCTGTTCGTTCGGCCTTTGGAAATTCTGACGTGCCTGTTTGCCCAATCGTGTGGCCTGCATTCATAGAATCCGCCGGCAATGACCAAGCCATAGCACTGTCGGAATACATGCCGGAAGACTGCCAGCTGGTGCTAGTATGTAAAAAAAGAGGCTGGGAATAAATGGGAACACGGTCCTTCGACTTTCTTACCGAAAGTCTCTTATTTCAGCATGATCATCTCGATAACAACTTCGAGAACGTGGAGGAGTCGGTTCTCAGGAAGGCCCTAAACGAATACCGAGAATTCTGCGATCAAAATACCGCTACTCTTCGCAACGAAGTCGCCAAAACACAACTCACGGTCTTTCCCGGTTTACGACGATCGACAGATCTGAAGTCGATCACTCAATCCGCTTTCTATCTCGATCAGTATCTGCTTGATGACCCTCTATACAGCCTGAGTTTTCCAGACCTTCGTATGGATTCCGTGTTGAATCGGCACATCGGAATGCCCCCACCAGGGGAAATTCGCAGAGCAGTCGCAGGAGCTGCTCGTTATATGAAAGGCCATGTACCTTTCGTTGCTGCAAACTACGTCAAGTTTCTACCATTAACCCAGCCTCGCGATCCGAAGGTGCCAATTGTGTACTCGGATACTTTCTTCTCAGACGTGCTGCCTAAGACCCTAATGCAATTTTTCCATGACCGCGTTCAAGTTCGAGCGCTTGCCCCAACGCCAGAAGGTTTTCAGGTGCTTGACAAACCGTTATCTCCGACCCGACGTATCTGTGTGACCCTTGGCGACGACTTCCAAGATTCGAAAGTCTACGTCCTTCAGAAGGTCGAGCACACAAACTATGAGGAGGACACTGGACGCATCGAAGGCATTTTCTGCATTCCCGATGCGCCTCCAGATCGACCCGAATTCGACGCATGGGTGTTTCAGTCGATCAACCAAAGTGCACGGAGCCGCTACCTGGAACTGCAGCAGGATGCCACGATTGCAGTTGACTGGGGTGCACAGTACATTACCACGACACGCCTAGACTTCGAACTACTTCAAGAAGTCCTGCCTCAGCAAGACACCTTGAGAGCCACACGCCAAATCCCTGTTGATCTCACGGTGATTGAGGATATAGACCCCACGACTCTTATGCGTATCAGACATGAAGAATCGAAGGCGTTTAAAGCCTTTCGCGACAACCTGAATTGCCGATTGGCTAAACTCCGGGCGGCTCCTGACCTCGACTCTCTAGAGAAAGACGCTCGCGAAGTCTTGCGCGAACTTAAGGAAGAGGCGGAGGCTTTAACGAGCGTGATACACAATTTGAAAAAGAAGAGTTTCTGGGACTTCACCATGGCAACCTGTGTGTTCGCCACTGCCGTTCAAAGCAATGTCCCTACCGTTGCAGCGGTGCTCTACGCGTTGCTCCAAGGTGCGCGTACCTGGGATGAGTATCGGACACAATCGAGAATGACCCCGGCATTCTTCTTATGGAAGCTTCAAAAACATCATTCATCACATCACGACTGAGAATCTATTTTGACGGATTTCCGCAGAGAAGTGCCACTGCAAAAAATTGGCGCGTCGGCACTTTTGGCACGTCAAGGATGTAATTAATGGGGAATTATTTGGGGGGTCAAGTCATAATGATTTCTCCATAAGTTACTTTTTATAAATATCTTACATATGATGACTGGCTGAGAGGGAGATCCCGACCGCTCCACGAGGACGGCGTGCATAGTTCTCCGAATGGCTGATCCAGTGTCGGTAAGGCACGAGACGTTTAATCCTAGGTACGGATGGATCATGCGGCTTCTCGATTACCACCTGTAGCCTAGAGGGCACTGAGCTTGGACCGGGTCACACCTGAACAGCGCAGCAAGATGATGGCGGCCGTCCGCTCCAAGGACACAAAGCCGGAACGCTTCATACGCAGAGAGCTACATGCACGGGGCTACCGGTTCCGGCTCCATCGGGTGGACTTGCCGGGTAAACCCGATATCGTATTCCCGTCCCGAAAGTGCGCAATCTTCGTCAACGGCTGTTTCTGGCACGGACATGACTGTCCGGCCGGATCACTTCCGGCCACGCGGCACGAATTCTGGAAAGCAAAGATCGGTCGGAACAAAAATCGAGATGCAGAGAACCATACCAAGCTCAAGGCTGCCGGATGGAACGTTCTTGTGGTGTGGGAATGCGACTTACGCCAGCCGAAGCCGGTGGAACGCGTCGTTACTTGGCTGGAAGCTGGACGGACACGTAATATTGGCAGGTAATAGGAAGCCATGACTGCGCCAGCGAATCCGATTACCGTTGTTGATCTCTTCTCTGGTGCCGGAGGTATGTCTTACGGCTTTAA
>JAPPFQ010000375.1 GCA_028875135.1 Acidobacteriota bacterium | reverse complement strand
GGCCTACCTGGCCATCGAGGTCTCGGTGGAATCCGAGCCCGATCCCGACCCCTCCGACTTCACCTTCGTCCCCGTCATCCTCGACGCCCCCGGCAGAAACAAGGCCCTCTTCACCTCCGAGCTGACCCTCGCCCACCGCGGCAGGCAGCGGGCCGTCCTCGACTACACCTATACCGCCCATACCGGCGGCGGCAGCGCCACCGTCCGCGACTACCTGGAACCCGGCCGGCAGTTGATCGTTCCCGACGCCGTCGAGTTCCTCAGAGGGCTGGGCGCCCCCATCCCGGACGAAGGAAAGAGGATCGGCACCCTGCGGGTGGCCTTTCAGAGAACGGACTCCTCCAAGGTGGGGGTCACGGTCCGCACCACCACCCCGGTGCCCGAGGGCCGCGCCGGCCTGGCCTACCCGGGTCTTGCGGCCGGAGAGGGATTCGACGGCGCCGTCTACCTGTGCGGGCTTCGCCAGAACGCGCAGGACCGCTCCAACGTCGCCCTGCAGCACATGGGGACCCCCCGGGACGGACCCGTCACCTTGAGGACCACGGTGTTTTCCGGAGATGCGGAGATCTCCCAGGGCCAGATCCTGGAAAACGTGGTGCTGCGCCCTGGCGGCTTCCACCAGTTCTCGCAACTGCTGAAGACGGCAGGCTTCGACAACGGCTACGTCCGGGTGGAGCGGGTGGAGGGGACCGCGCAGTTCTACGCCTACGGGGTCATCAACGACCAGGCCAACTCCGACGGCTCCTTCGTCTTTCCGGTCCGGGAGAGCTTCCTGGACGGAACCGTCAGGCACACCCTGCCGGTGATCGTCGAGACGGGAGCCTTCGCCACCGAGCTGACCCTGACCAACTTCTCCCAACAGGACAGGACCCTGGAGCTGGCCTTCGTGGCCGAGGGGATCGGGACGCCGGACGAGACAGCCCGCTTCAGCCTCACCCTCGAGGCCGGCCGGCAGCGCATCATCCCCGGCGTCATCGAGACCGAAATGCGCCGCAAGGGCGTCGAGGGCCTGGGGGAGGCGGGAGGCGGCCTGTCGGGAGCCCTGTTCGCCACCGCCGCCCGGGGAGACCTGAGCGGCATCGTGATCGGGGCCCGCACCGGCTCGCCCGACGGGCGCGGCGGGCAGTACGGCCTCTTCTACAACGCCGTCCCCGATCGCGCGGCCTTCACCGGCAGCGCCTGGATCTACGGCCTCCAGCAGAACGGGGAGAACCGAACCAACCTGGCCCTGGTCAACACCGGCGCCGTCGATGACGGCCGCAGCGTCTTCTCCATCGAATTCTACGATGAAAACGGGATTCCCCAGCAGAAGGGTCTGTTCGCCTACGTCCAGGCCCGCCGCTGGCAGCAGATCAACTCCATCCTGGCCGACCACGCCCCCGGCATCACCCAGGGGTATGTCCGCATCGAGCAGTTCATCGGCAACAACCCCTTCCTGGCCTACGCGGTGATCAACGACGGCGGCGCCCCGGGCCAGCGCAGCGGCGACGGCGCCTACCTGCCGGCCCAGAAATAGCGCCTCGAGCGGCTATCGGCCGAATCATCCTCCGCCGTCAGCGGGGTCTTCTTCCGTCTCTCCTCCTCCGGAACCCCCGGAGCCCTGGCCGGTTTCTCCTTCTTCAGTGTCGCCGGACTCCTCGTCTCGCTTCTCCTTCTCCTCCGGGCAATCCTCATCCTCTTCGCCGCAGTCTCCCCGGTGCACGGGTCCTCCGGTGACCGTGTAAATATAGGGGTCGCTGGTGCTTCCGCCATTGGTGGTCACGGTGACCGACACCTGTCCGGCGTTCAAGGAACCCGGAATCAGGAGACCGATCGAAGTGTTCGACCAACTGTAGCCGGGACCGCTGAAGATGCTTATCGAATGCCCCCCGAACGACACCGACCCGGCCGTGCTCCCGAAGTGATTCCCGTAAATGGTCACCGGGTCGTCCGGCCGTTGCAGCGACGGGCTGATCGAGGTGATCTCCGGCGTGGAGGGCTCGGTTGGCGTCGGCGGGGTGACGGTCACGGTTACGCTGCGACTAACCATTCCAGGATCTGATCCTTCCTCCCCCGTCGCCGTCAGGGTGTACACCTCCTCCGAACTCGGGCAGTCCGAAACGCTTCCATCCACGGACAAAGTCCCGCTGCCGATCTCCGGACTCATGCTCACGCCTATCGCATCGGTGGTCGTCCAGCTCAGCGTCGTGCAGCTTCCCTCGGTGATGGATGCCGGAGTGGCCTCGAAGGAATCGATCACCGGAGGTGGCGGGCGCCTCTTAACCGTCACGGTGAACGTCACCGAATCTTCCTTGTATCCGGGCTTCGTCACCCGCACCGTCACCGTGGCCGTCCCCGCCGATCCCCCGGTGATCGTCAGCTTGTTCTTGGCATTGTCGACCGATACCGTCACTACACCGGTGTCCGTCGAACTGGCGCTGTAGGTCCCGTTGCAGGCGCTGGAGAGGCCCAGCGTCCTCTCCTCATCCTCCCACAACATCTGGTTGCCGATCGAAGAGAGAGCACAGGACGACAGCACCGTCACGGTCACCTCATCTGTGACTTGGGGAGGGATTGCTCTCGGATCCCCTATCGCCGTCAGGATATATTCATATTCTCTGATCTCATTCGGACAGACCCGCTTCGACCCTGCCTCCACGGGAGTGACGTTACCGATGCCCTCATTGATCAAGGTGTTATTTGCACGGCGCGTCCGCCACCTCAGATAGGTGCATTCGTCCGGGCAGATGGTGGTCGAATCGGCGGTGAAGGAGAGGATTTCGGGAGAAGGAGGCGGCCGGACCACCGTCACGGTGAACTTCACCCAATCCGACGTATATCCGGACTTACTCACCCTCACCGTCACCTTCGCCGTCCCTAACGATTCTCCTTCGATCGTCAGTTCGTCTTCGGCATTGTCGACCGAAACCACCCTCACCACACTCGGGTTCGACGAGGTGGCTCTGTAGGTCCCGTTGCACGCGCTGGAGAGGCCCAGCGTCCTCGACCGATCCCTAACGAGTTCCTGGTTGTCAATCGATGAGAGGTCACACGACGGCTTGACCGTCACGGAAAACTCCTTGGTGGTCGACGCCCCGTGCTCATCCGCAACCGTCACCGCCACCCTCGTGGTCCCGGCCGATTTCCCGGTGATCCTGACGGTCGTGTTGTTGTTGAGCCTCGCTACGGTCGCAATGCTGGTATCGTGCGACCTGGCCGCCGTGTAGGTCATGCTGTCCCCATCCGGATCCGTGCAGTGGGCAGTGACACCCAGGTCCCTCGACTGATTCACATCGATAGTCTGTCCGCTAAAGTTGCAGACCGGAGGCCGATTCTTGACGGTCGCGGTAAAGGTCTCGGTGGTCGACAGGCCCTGGCGGGAGCCTCCCGGATCGTCGGTGGCCGTGACCCT
The DNA here is from genome assembly GCA_028875135.1 of Acidobacteriota bacterium. Classification (GTDB taxonomy): domain Bacteria; phylum Acidobacteriota; class Terriglobia; order Versatilivoradales; family Versatilivoraceae; genus Versatilivorator. The sequence continues at coordinate 563 of JAPPFQ010000375.1, read as the reverse complement.
GATGCGCGCGCTCCCCACGGCTACCCCGGTCAGCGTCAAGCGGCTGCCGCTCACCGACTCCGTCACCCTGGTCTCATCCAGGGAGACGGCCGTGTAGCCCAGCGGGTGCCCGTCGGGATCGCTGCAGTAGGCCGACAGGTCCACCGCCAGGCTGTCGTCCACCCACAGGATCCGGACAGGAATGTCCCGGCACACCGGAGGCCTGTTGGGCACCGTCACCGGGAAGGTCACCGTGGCCACCCCTCCGTGCCCGTCGGTCGCCGTGACCGTGACGGTGGCGCTCCCCAGCGCTACTCCCGTCAGCGTCAGGGTGCTGCCGATCGCCTCCGCCGTCGCCGTGCCCGGAGCCGAGGAACTGGCCGTGTAGTTCAGCGGGTGCCCGTCGGGGTCGCTGCAGTATATGGACAGGTCCACCGTCTCACTGCGCCCTACCTCCAGGGACCGGGCGGGAACGGATTGACACACCGGTGGATGGTTGCCCTCATCGGTCACATCGACGGCGACGGCGGGGACGGCGATCCCGTGATAGTTCAAGTCGGCGCTTTCGGCCGCGTGGGTAAGGA
>JAPPFQ010000385.1 GCA_028875135.1 Acidobacteriota bacterium | reverse complement strand
TTTTACCAGATTCCGAGAACCGATGCCTCCTACCTCTGGTGAGAAATTCGGGCTAACCCACAACGCTGCAAGCGAAAACGTGCTTTTCTATTTGGAATAATGCCCCGGGCCAGAGCCCGGGGGGACCCATTGGAAAACGTTACATAGGGGAGTTGAGCCGTGAATGCGGCGGCACCAAACCCCGGCAAACCAAACCTAAGCGCAAACCCGTTACTCATCAGCAAAAACGTGGCATGAGCCAGCTTCCTCTACAGCCGCGAATGCGGCGACTACACTAGGTGACTTGTAACTGTTCATTATAATAGACTTAATGTGGATTGTCCTGTTTCAATCCCCTCATTAAATCCCTCTAATTGAACGGGAATCCACTGGACCATTCAGGACGTTGGCGGACAGGTCTTGCGATGGTTCGACCCCGGAGACTATTCGTCCGGGATCGTTGATCGGGGTAACAAGCTGCCCGTGCTCCGGATCGGAGATATCGGCTTGTGAGCATGCTCCGGGCTCGCCCTTCTCGGCCTAAAGGCCATCTGTGGTCTGCAGGGAGTCGGGAAGATCGGGGACGAAGCCGGCAGTCGCGCCTGCGCGGGGAAATAAACAGCTCCTGTACCGCTCAAAAGCTGAATGCTGCCGAACGCGAGCGAACTTTCAGGCCTTGCCGGTTGACCTGTACCTTGATCTTGCCGAATCGGCGGCCTTTCGCTCGGGGGGCTGACTGGTCCGGAGTGAACGCGAGCCGGTAGTAACCCTGTTGGTCTCTTAGAATCCGGCGCGTGGCATTATCAGGGAAATTGTAGAATTTGAAGTACAAGCCACCGGTTTCCCGGGCCAAAAAACTCATAATGCTTGATCTATAGCTGCCTATCCCACTCTGGAGTTGTGAGAATTCACTGGATGAAATCTCAGCGGTGAACTGCCTTTGGGTCTGCAAGCCCCGTCCATCAATCGTGTAGATGACCACTGAGGCCCGATGGCATGCATCAGCGAGGTGATGGGTTGCTTGCTGGACACCATTGTCAATTGCGAATTGAGTGTCGATAGCGTGCAGCCCGTCCGAAACCAGGATCAGAGACTTGCGGAAGGGCAAGCGTTTCATCACTGAGACTGTCTTCCAGAGCGTAGCAAGGGTGTCCATGGCCAAGTTCCTGTCCCTGACCATAATGGCCCTTGTGTGTCGACGCGCGGTGGACCGATGGAGGCCTTGACGACTCATCGGATTGTATTTGACCTGTTCCAATGCCTCCAAAAGTTCTTTCTTGTCCGACGTGAAGTGGATCTGTTCAGTCTCCACGCCGGTCCGGACGAGAGCTACCAGATCATTGGGTTGTATCTGCAATCTTATGAATTTGCCGAGTCCGCTCTTGGCCGGATTGACACTTCCGAAGCCAAGCCCCAATTCATCCACTACCACTGCAATGGAGCGCCTCTGGCGCTGAAGATTCAAGGGCCGGGCAGTCCCTCCGGACGGGTCCAGGGAACCCTTTGAGGCCCTTTTGGCAGGCTGTTGGTCAAGAATTGTCGGCTGCACCCACAGGTAGGCAAGGCTGTGAATGTCTTGGGGAATGTCATCCCGAAGAACCTGGAAGTCGGCTTGCTGAAGGTCGGTGACCTGCCGCCCCTTGCGATCGGTAACAATCACATCCAACTCGACCAGTTCCACAAAGACCCGCAGGGTCCCTTCTTGTGACGATGGATCCGGGGCTGTCCGGGGCGGACTGGCGGCCGGTCGGCCGGATTGCTCCGCTCGGGTTGCGGCCTCCTGTTCGGACGCATCCATCGCTGCCACTGAGGCATGAATCCCGTTGGCGATCCGGCCAGCCAGAATCCTGGCCTTGTTTATCACGGCCGGGTCCCGGGAAATGCGTTCCAACACGGGAACCAATCGGTCCGGTACCGGAACTCTTTGAGACCTCAGATCCCGATCCAATTGCTGCATCCTGACGAGCAATTGCGACCGGTCCTGCATGAGGGCTGTTTTCAGTTCCAGCAGGGCCAGTTCCTGCCGGCAAAGATTCCGGAAGAAGGCATTGATGACTTGAAGGTTGGGATCTTTCGCAGGGACGAGGGCGAAAGTCCTGGTTCGGAACGTCACCTCGCTATCGCCGTAGTCAACCTGTAGGGTGACGCCGTTTTCTCCTTCCGGCTCCCGCTGGCCGGCAACTTCCGTCTTTCCCTTGAAAAAGTCGGACTTCGTGAGGAGGAGTGACAGGTTCTTGACGAGAATGGACCTGTGTGGTGGCTCCAGATTGAATTCAAGACCGATGAGGTCTCTACCGGCCGGCTTGAGCTCGATTCGGACAGAACCCCGGCTGTCAAGCACAACGCGGCGAAATCCGCTCTTCTCATTGCTTGAGCGGTCTTCCCAACTGAAACGGACGAAATCCTCCGGAGTAGGGGCCGGAGTGTCCTTTTCGGCGGAGAATACCGTCAACACCAGCAACAGCACGGTCGAAATCAGCCGACTGAACGAAATGACATTCGCCACCATGACCAGGTAATGGCCATGACACCCCGCCCGCCTCACTGCCCATCCGCTCGCAACACCGACAGTGGCGCTGCCGGGATCTGTCCGCTCACGCTCCCGCTCGTACAGCGACCGCCAGTCCCTGAACTCCGCCGCTCCGGAATCGGGCACCGGCCGAAGCTCCTCCGGCTTCTGGCTGTGCGCCACCATCGTGCGTCCGTTGCCGTCCCGTATCGCTATGTCCTCGACGATACTACATTCCGGCTCACGCTACCAGACCACGCCCACGATCCGACCACACCGACGCCGCTGAGGGTTACGGAGTTCATGCTCGCAGGCCTACCAAAACGAACTGCCTAGCTGTGACCTTCTCGTTCTATGACGGCAGGCAACTCATGGAATGTGGAAACTCTCGGTCCGATCTTGAGCAGTTGTCCCAGCGCAATGCTTTTGCGGTTCGGTCGGGCACACTCAAGGCGCTGTCTGGAGACGACGTAAAAGGTCCATTGAGACAGATCCAAGGCGTTTACAGTGTCTTGTTCCTTATGGTGGAGAAGCGCGAACACATAAACATCCGCTTGTCGCTGAGCCTCTGAATCATATTGGTTGGTCTGGGCATTCCATGCCCGCGTTGGACGGATCGAAAAGGTGATTTTAGAAAAAACTCTCTGGTACCAAGATTGGAGATACGCAGAGGATTTCACTTCCAGCTTGAGTCCGGAGGCTGTTTGTAAATCGTAGGCATCCCACTCGCTCCGTACACCATCCGACTGCCCGATTGCCGCCGCAACCAGGAATTCTGCCAGGATGCCTCGCGTCGCATTGCTCACCAGGTCAGAGGCAGACCACTCCCAGAAGTGTTTCAATCGCAGATGCTCCGTACCGATAAAGGGCTCTGTCCCTGTTCTGCGGATCACTGTAATACGGGGGAGTTCCCGTGGCATGAATGATCATCCTTGGAGTTGACTACCACACCGGGGCTCCAATTTGCAATGTGACGGCCTCGATGCATCGATAGAGGTCTGCGACAGTTTCCTGGGCCTAGTGTACCGTTTTTAAAGTCATGTTAACGCTCACGGCGCACGGCCTTGGCAACGATGTCGGCCGGTTGCTGAGTCCACACGAAGGGTGTGGGGTTGCGATTCCAGTGATTGATGTAGTTGCGGATGTGTTGGGTCAGGGCGCGGACCGAATCGAATGAGCCCCGACGCACCGACTTGCGGGTGAGGATGCTGAACCAGGCTTCGACCATGTTGAGCCAGGAAGCTCCCTTTGGGGTGAAGTGAAACTGGACCCTTGGGTGCTTCTTGAGCCAGGCTTTGACGGCCGGCGTGGTATGAGTCGAGGAGTTGTCGACGATGACGTGCAAGTCTTGTTTGCGGTAACGCCGCTCCAACCGTTTGATGAAGCGCAGGAAATCGCTTCCCGTGTGGCGGGCGGAACACTGTCCCACCACGGTGCCGGTGGCCACTTCCAGCGCCGCATAGAGGCTGG
>JAPPFQ010000281.1 GCA_028875135.1 Acidobacteriota bacterium | reverse complement strand
GGTGTGGACCGATTGGACGAAGGACAGGTCGTCGACGACGCCGGCGGTGTGCGGGAGGCAGTCCGACACCCATGCACCCGACTGGCCGAAGCGCTTGAAGGTCCGGTTGACGCCCAGCAGCTTGGGCGGATTCTCGGCGAAGCTTTCCATGAAGGCGAAGCGCTTGCCTTGCATCCAGGAGGGGGGGATGGGTTGGCCGTTCAACCTCTGCAGATCGGGTTTGGGCTCCCACAACTCGAACTGGCTCGGGCCGCCGGCCATGAACAGGTAGATGACGTTCCTGGCTTTGGGCTCGACGTGCAGCTTTTCGAGGGCGGGTCCCCTCGTTGCCGAACCGAACAGCGAATCACCCGCGAAGAGGGCAGTCAACGCCGTCTTGCCGAGACCCACGCCGCATCGCTCGAAGAAATGACGGCGGGTGACATAGTGGAGAGCTCGATTTTCCAGGTCTTCGGGTTGCATCATGGCCTCGTAATGAACTCGTCCAGGTTGAGCAGGACTCGGGAAGCAGCCACCCAGGAGGCCAGCGAGGGAGCGTGGTCGCTGCCTGCGGCTTCCCCGGTGACCTGGTGGGCTTCCAGGGGACGAGCGCCGAAGTCGTCGCGCATGTGAGTCAGGAACGACTGCATCCGTCCCTCTTCTTCCGCATCCGGGAGTCGAGCCAGAGAGCGTTCAAATGCGTACCGGATGCGCTGGGACCGGGTTGAGCCTCCCTGCGCGACCATGATCCGGGCGAAGGCTCGCGAAAATTCCGTCTGGGACTGATCGTTGAGAAGAGTCAATGCCTGCAGCGGTGTGTTGGAGCGGTTGCGGCGCGTCTCGGTGGACTGAGCGTTGGGGGCGTCGAAGGTGGTCAAGCCCGGGAAGGCAGCCGAGCGGCGAAAGAAGGTGTACAGGCCGCGCCGGTATCGGTTGGGTCCCTGGTCAGTCGTCCACTTGCGGTTGACCTGAGTGAACTGCCCCGACCCTTCCGGTCGAGGCGGAAAAACACTTGGCCCTCCAAGGGTGGAAACCAGCAGACCGGACGCCCTCAAGGCTGCATCCCGTATAATCTCGGCCTCCAGGCGCAGACGGTTCTGCCGGGCCAGCAGCCGGTTGCCGGGGTCGGCTTCCGACACCTCGGGCCGTGCTTCCGATGACTGCCGGTAGGTCGCCGAGGTGACGATCAGGCGGTGCATCGCCTTTGCGCTCCAATCCCGGCGGACAAACTCCGATGCCAGCCAGTCCAGCAACCGCGGATGGCTCGGCGGCGTTCCCTGCGACCCGAAGTCGGCCTCGGTCTCGACCAACCCCAAGCCGAAGTAGCGTTGCCACATGCGGTTGACGGTCACCCTGGCCGTCAGCGGATGGTCCGGCGACACCAGCCAGCGAGCCAGATCGAGGCGGTTGAGTTTCCGGCCGTCGGACGGCCCCGGAAGAACGGCGGGAGTGCCCGGGTGGACCGTCTCTCCTCGCCGGGTAAAGTCGCCGGCGAGGTGGACGTAGGCGGTGCGCGGCTCGGGCAGCTCCCGCATGATCAGGGCCGCATCGAGTGTGGGTTCGGCCTCTTGAAGGGCTCGCAGCCCCTCCCGGCGGGCCTGCCAGGCAGGGTCTTGCGCAAAAAAGAAGAGGTCCAGCACTCGCCTTTGGTAGATTTTTCGCCGCTCCGGCTGAATCTTGAGGGATTCCCGGATTTGGGGCGCGATCGAAGCCCGCTCCGCCTGGGGAAGTCCTTCTTCCCAGTTGTCCAGTGTTTGTTCCAGCTTGACCTGGTAAGCCTTCAACTCCTTTTCCAGGATCGATCGCTGCTGTCGGATCGCTTCCCGTCGCGCGAACTCTTCGGGCTTGCCGAACTCGAGCACCGGGTCCAGCTTGCGCTGGTTTTTTTGCTCGACGGAAACTTCGCCCCCCAGCTCGTCGATGTTGTTGAAGAAGGCATAGAGTCGGTAGAAGTCCTTCTGCGAGATCGGGTCGAACTTGTGGTCGTGGCAGCGGGCGCACCCCACCGTGAGTCCCAGGAATGCCTCGCCGGTGGTGCTGACGCGGTCCACCACGGCTTCCACGCGGTATTGCTCGAAGTCGATGCCGCCCTCTTCGTTGATCATGGTGTTGCGGTGAAAACCGGTGGCGACCAGTTGATCCCGGGTTGGATCGGGGAGTAGGTCGCCGGCGAGCTGCTCGGTCACGAAGCGGTCGAAGGGCATGTCCCGGTTGAGCGCGTTGATCACCCAATCGCGGTATTTCCACATGGGACGGTTGCCGTCGCTGGAGTAGCCGTTGGAGTCGGCATAGCGAGCGATGTCGAGCCAATGGCGTCCCCAACGCTCCCCGTAGTGGGGGGAGTCCAGCAAGCGATTGACCAGGCGCTCGTAGGCGCCGGGCCCGGTATCGGCCAGGAACTCGGCAATTTCTCGGGGAGTTGGCGGCAGGCCGATCAGATCGAGGCTGACGCGGCGAATGAGCGTCCGCCGATCGGCTTCAGGCGAAGGCAAAATTCGATTGGCTTCCAGCCGGGCCAGGACGAAGCGGTCGATGGGGCCGCGGACCCATGCCTCGTCCGTGACCGGAGGAGGATCCACCTGCTTCGGCGGTTGAAAGGCCCAATGGGAAGGCCCGGCGCGTTGGGTCTCCTCTCCGGCCTCCACGCCCCAGGGAGCCCCGGCCCGGACCCAACGGGTCAACACCGCCACCTCGCGGCTCTGCAACGGACCGGCCGGTGGCATCTGCAGCTCTCCCGTTCGGCGGAGGGCCTGAATCAGAAGGCTTCGACCCGGTTCCCCGGGGACAACGGCAGCGCCACGACCGCCACCCAGCAGCGCCGACTGGCGCGACTCCAGAGAAAGCCCGCTCATTTTCGTCTGGTCGTTGTGACAGCCCAGGCAATGCCTGGCGAGCAGCGGTCGCACATTCTCCTCGAAGAACCGCTTTTGCTCCAGGCTTGCCTGAGCGACTGCGAACCGGGGCGTCGCCAGACACAGCACCAGCAGTGCCATTCGAAGCAACATCGATCGGGTTGACTTGGCCAATGTCATTGCCTCAACGATGCATGGGGAGCCGTTGCCGGTTAGCGGGGCCCCGCCCTTCCATGCAGATCATTCGAAGAATAGCTGCCGAAGGTTAATAAAGACGAACCACAAATGAACACGAATAAACACGAATACTGATGAACTTCCTCTTCTGGGACAACCCCTCAACGGGTTTCAGTCAGCGACCGACGTCACACCTTCAAACCCTGGGACTGAAGAGTTGCTCTGGGGGTTCCCCGGGCACCGTTCATCTTCGTTGAATCGTGCAAGGCTGCATTATACATCCGCCGGAGCCGAATCGGCTGTGCTGTATTGTCACGCTGCTTCCGGACGGAGGGCTTCAGGGTCGGGCTGTCGACGTGCCGTCCTTGACTCCCCAGTGCAGAGCGGCAATCCCCCCGCTGAGATTGCGGAAGGAGACCTCGGCGAAGCCCGCCTCCTTCATCAGTTGGCAGAGTCGAGCCTGATCGGGAAACTCCTGCACCGAGTCATGCAGATATCGATAGGCGGTGCCGTGCCCGGAGATACCCTTGCCGATCCCGGGCAGAATCCGGTGGAAGTAAAACTGGAAGAGCCTGCTGAAAAGCGGAAGTGTGGGCCGCGAGAATTCCAGAACCACGATCCGTCCTTCGGGCTTCAGCACTCGCCGCATCTCTCCCAGCCCGTCACCCCAGTTTTCCAGGTTGCGAAGCCCGAAGGCCACGGCCAGCCCGTCGAAGGTGTTGGCCGGGAAGGGCAGACGCAGAGCATCGGCTTCCAGTAGCTGGACCCGTCGATCGAGGCTCCTCCTGGCGAGTTTTTCCCGTCCCAGCTTGAGCATGGGGTGGCTGAAGTCCGAACCCACGATTCGGGCGCGTCCCTGCCTGGCCATTTCCACGAGCAGGTCTCCGGTGCCGCAGCAGAGGTCCAGGCACAGGGCCTGGCGGTCCTCCAGCGGGCCCGCCAGCAGGGAGGCCGC
>JAPPFQ010000435.1 GCA_028875135.1 Acidobacteriota bacterium | reverse complement strand
GGGCGGGACGCCCGCGCTCCCGGGTGGGCTTCATCCCGTGACGTCGTCGCAGCAAAGGAAGCCAGTCTTTCTTCGTGTCCCTTCGTGGATATCTTTTTTTTCTGTTCTCCGCGGATCGTTATCCTTACGAGCCGCTTGTCCAGACGGGACCGGCTTCGGTTCGTTTCCACATCCGTTCGAACCCGGCCGTGCCCACGTCGTCCCAGAAGTCAGTCTCCACCGGGTTGGCGTAGCCCGGGACCGGTCCCGGGACATGGGGGCCGTGTCCGGAGTAGCGCCGCCCGAATCCCGGTGGACTCAGGAACTTGATGTTGGCGCCCTCGGCATCGGGATCGTAACGGAAAAAGAGGTGCGGCCCCGGGCGGTAGCGCACCCTGACCAGGAACCGAGTCTGCTTGGGGCGGGGCGCCCGGGCCAGCCGCTCCAGCTTTTTCCGGTCGAGCCGCACCCCGAGACCGGGTCCCTTGGGAACCGCCACGCTGCCGCCCACCACCGGCATGGATTCGACGGTCACGTCCTCCGCCCAGAGGTTGCAGAGGCTTACATGGTCCAGAGAGGCCATGGGATAGACGGCCGCCTGGTGGGCCAGGAAGGCCTGGTTGATGGTCCCTCCGGCCATTTGCAGCAGGAAGGGGGTATTGGTGCTTTCCGCCATGGCCGCAACCTTCCTGGCTGAGCCGATGCCGGCATGGCTGGACATGAACCCGTCGGAAAGCCCCTTGCGCATGAAGACCTCGGCCGGGCCATGGTGAATCAGGATCGGGATGGCGCACTTTTTGCGAAGCAGGCGATAGCCGTCCTGGTCGATGGATCGGATGGGATCTTCGATCCGGCCGGCAATGGGAAATCGTTCCAGCTCCTTCAGGACCGGATACACCGCTTCCAGGTTGGAATCCTCATTGAAGTCGTACTGGACTCGAAATCCCCGGGGGGCCGCCTCCTGCATGGCGGCAGTCTGGTCGATCACGTTCTGCAGGACGTCCACGTGGTATTTCATCCAGCGGTAACCGCGCTTCGACAACTGCCTCACTTCTTCCGCCATCTGCCGGGGAGGTTGCGACATCGTCCAGGCGGCGATGGGGACCCAGGACCGCACCCGGGGCCCGATCAGCTTCCAGGCGGGCAGTCCCAGCGCCTTGCCCATCAGGTCGTAGAGAGCCATGTTCATGGGCAGGTTCCGAGGGTCGTTGATCCAATCGAAGGGGCTGGTGCCCAGGTAGTCCTTGAACTTGCTCCAGGGAGATCCCCAGTTCTCCCCGTAGCCCTCGAGGCCCGCATCGGTCTTGACGATGTAGATGGTCCGCCAGCGGCTGTGCAGCCCCTGGTAGCGAAACAACCACTCGGCATGGTAGTCGTGGTAGGGGGGAAGGATCTCGTGGGCTTCGATCCCGGTAATCCTGATCGTCCGGGCCAGTTCTGCGAACAGCGACGACGACCAGAAGGGCAGGCCGGCCGCGGCCAACCCGGATTGACGAAGAAAGCCGCGCCGGTGAGTGAGAGCCATGACGCCTCCCGAGGATAGGAAGGGGATAGTTTGGGGGACACGCCCGCTGCGGCTTGATGGCGAAGAAACCTGTTTTTCCAGTCTTTCTTCGTGGTCCTTCGTGTCCCTTCGTGGATAACTCTTTTTCTTTCAACCGGACTTGTAGTTCACCGACGCCTCCACCAGGCCCAGTCTCAGGGGGGTGGTCAATTTGGGGGTGCGTTTCACCAGTCGAACCTGGATGACGTTGATTCCCTGCTTCAGGGGCGGGGTGGCGACGTCGTATTCCAGGGTCCCCGTCAGGTACTCTCCCTGGTAGGGACCGCGCCTCCTGTTCCAGTAGGAGACCAGGTCAAAGGAGGGGGACTGCTTGTCGGGCAGGCGCTCCCCGTTGAGATGGACCTCGACCTGGTCTTCGAGCGTGCGGTTCTCGAACAGGAGGCGCAGCTTGACGCTTTCCAGGGCGCCCTTGCGCGTGGCCGATTCCAGGTCGTCGGAAATCCTGAATCGAAGGCGGGGGCCGCCTCCGGGCGGCGTCTCGGTGAGGTCCACCGGGAGCTGCACCGCCGGCACCGCCGATGAAAAGGCGGCGCCGTGGTTGTTCCAGGCACCGGGGAACCAGCGTCGCTTGTCCATCTGGTAGCGCTTGTCCAGCGTGGCCAGCCGCTCGGGGTCGCCGATTTCCTGGAAGAACTGCCGCTTCCAATCCGTTTCCTGGGCGAAGTAGTTGAAGAGCTGCAGTCCGTCGGCACCGCCCTCCCAGAAGCGCATGGCGATGGCTCGATTGATGTCCAGGTCGGGAGTGGGTCCGGTCATGTAGCGGAGCAGCTCCATTCCGCCCAGGACGCGGCAGTCGGTGCCGCGAGCCGCCTCCACGAACGACTCGAAAGGCATGTCGAAGGGAATGAAACCCCCTCCCGCGATGAGAAGGTCCACCAGGCCCTCCCGGATCCAGGTGCGCACGTCCAGGCCCACCCGCAGGGCGTCGGCGAAGGTCGGCGGAACCCGCATGGCCAGCTCGATCTTGCGGCCGGTCTCCCGGCTGACCTCATCCCGGCGGCGCTTGATGTGCCGCAGCATGTCGGTCATGTGGTGGTGGTTCTCCACCGCCTCGTGCAACTTGAAGAAGGCCGGGTGCCGCATGAAGTCCAGCTCCACGCCGTCCACCTGAAATCGGGTGAAGACCTCGGTGATGGTGGCCGCCATGTGCTCGCGGACTTCCGGGATGGCATAGTTCAAGCCCATGCGGATCCCCCATTCCTTGCTCTCCTTGGAATAGCCGGCGGGGTGCCCGATCAGCCACTGGGGGTTCTTGAGCCGAAACTCGCTGTGGTTGGGTGAGCTGGGATCCACGCCGTAGTGGCTGTTCATGCGAAAGGAGCCGAACAGGCCCATGCCTTCCTCCCGGCACACCTCGGCGAAGGTGGCCAGGGGGCCCTTGCCCGATTCGATGAGCCGCCGGATATTCTCGTAGACGCGCCATTCCCAGTCGCTCTTGAAGGTTCCGTGCCGGCGGCCGAAAACCTCGGCGACCTCGCTCTCGTAGTGGTAGACCTCGCGGTCGCCCAGGCAGAAGCAGATGGTGTCGACCGGGGTTCCCTGGTAGGTCCGGACCACCTGGCGGAAGTGCTCGGCGGTCAGCGGAGGATCGCTCCCCATGATGGCGCCGTCGTGGTTGGACAGCATGCGGCGGCCGGTGCCGCCGGCAGGAACGGGGCTGCTCCAGGCTGAACTCACAAGGGGCGAGGCCAGGCCTCCCAACCAGGGGCCGGCCAGCAGCCCGCCGCCGACTGTCTTGAGGAACCGTCTTCGTCTCATGACACCTCCTTTAGAGTTGAATCCCCTGCCCGCATCGGTCAGGGCTTGCCCGATTTCTCCCAGACCGGCCCTTCAGCCGTGCGTTCCCACATGGCCTCGAATTCCGCAGAACCGGTCTCGTCCCAGAAGTCACTGACCACCGGATTGGCGTAGCCCGGAACCGGTCCGGGAACGTCCGGTCCGAAACCCGAGTATCGTTGCCCGAATCCGGGGGGATTGAGGAACCTCACGTTGGCCCCGGGAAGATCGGGGTCGAACCGGAAGTAAATGCTGAGGCCGTCTTCATAGCGGGTCCTTACCAGGAAGCGGGTTTGCCTGGGCCGCGGGGCCTGGGCCAGCCGCTTCAGCTTCTCCCGGTCGAGGCTGATTCCCAGCCCGGGTCCATCCGGGAGCGCCACGCTTCCCCCCACCACGGGCATGTCCTCGCGCGTCACCTGCTCCTTCCAGAGATGGCACCCGTTGACGTGGTCCAGGACGGCCATGGGAAACACGGCCACTTCATGGGCCAGGAAGGCCTGGTTGATGGTGCCGCCCGTCTGCTGCAGCATGAAGGGCGTATTGGTCGACTCCGCCTTGGCCGACAGCTTCATGGCGTGGCCTTCCGCAGCGTGGCCGCCCATGAACCGGTCGCAGAGGCCCTCTGTCATGAAGACGTCGTGGGGGCCGTGGTGAATGAGG
>JAPPFQ010000495.1 GCA_028875135.1 Acidobacteriota bacterium | reverse complement strand
GCACCGGTCTGTCTTCTTCTCCAACCGACGCCGCCAGCAACATTCCGTTGGATTCCAGTCCCCGCAGCTTTCGCGGCTGCAGGTTGGCCACCACGATGATCTTCTTTCCAACCAGGCTCTCGGCGGAATAGGCCTGGGCGATTCCAGCCACAATCTGTCGGGTTTCCCGTCCCAGATCCACGGTCAGCCGCAACAGTCGGTCGGCGCCCCTGACCTTTTCGGCCTCGACTACCTGGCCCACCCGCAGGTCGACCTTGACAAAATCTTCAATGGCAATGGTGTTTCCGCCGGCGGATGCCGGGGCCGAAGTCCTGGTGGAGCCCGGCGCCTGTGCGGCCTGTTCCCGGACCGCCGCCTGTTTTTTCTTGCCCTGGCTGTCAGCGGGCTTCTTCTGCCCGCCGCTACCGGAGCCGAAAAGCGAGTCCAGCAGGGACTTTCTGTCCAGACGCGGGAAAACGGCCGTGATTTCACCCAACTCGTTTCCCGACAATTCCCGGCTCCATTGCAGCCGGTCCAGCCGTTGAAGGTTCAACGCTTCCTGCTGCCCCAACTGTTTCCAGACTTTGACGCAACTGACAGGCAACACCGGCGCCAGCAGGACAGTGACGATCCGCACCACCTCGGCGCAGGTGTGGAGAATGGTCGCCAGGCGGGGCCGCTGGGCCTCGTCTCCCGCCATGGTCCAGGGAGCGCAGACGTTTATGTACTTGTTGGTGCGGGAAAGCAATTCCCAAACCGCCTCCAGGGCTCTGCTGAAGGCCAACCGGTCCATGTGGCCTTGATAGGCCTCGATGGTCGCCAGGGCATGTTGCTTCAGTTCGTCCTCCAGCGACGAAGGCTCAGCGGAGGGGGGCGGAACGGTGTCGCCGAAGTTCCTGGAAATCAGCGCCAGGGTGCGGGAGACCAGGTTGCCCAGATCGTTGGCCAGGTCGCTGTTGGTCCTCTGAATCATGGCCTGGTAGGAAAAGTTGCCGTCGGCTCCAAAGGGGATCTCCCGCAACAGAAAATACCGGACCGCATCCGAACCGAAGTGGTTGAGCAGCAGATGTGGGTTGATGACGTTGCCGCGAGACTTGGACATCTTGGCTTCGTCCTTGAGCCACCAGCCGTGGGCGTGGACCCGTTCGGGAAGCGGGAGGCCGGCTGCCAACAGGAAGGCCGGCCAATAGACGGTGTGAAAGCGAATGATGTCCTTTCCCACCAATTGAACCTGGGCCGGCCAGTACTTGCGGAACTGTTCCTGCTCCTGGCTGTTTCCGAATCCGATTCCCGAGAGGTAGCCCACCAAGGCGTCGAACCAGACGTAGATGACGTGTTTGTCGTCCACGGGAACGGGAATGCCCCACTTGACCGAGGTCCGGCTGACTGAGAGGTCCTTGAGACCATCGCTGACGAAGCGCATCACCTCGTTGCGACGAGAGGGCGGGTTGATGAACTCGGGGTGTTTCTCGTAGAGATCCAGAAGCTGCGTCTGAAAGGCAGACAGCTTGAAGAAATAGCTGTCTTCGGTGACCCGCTCGGTGGGTCGCTGGCAGACGTCGCAGTCGGGGGGCGATTCAGCCTCGGGCGCAAACAGGTTGCAGGGAATGCAGTACCAGCCGGAATACTCGCCCTTGTTGATGAAACCGTTGTCGAAGGCGCGCTGGAACACCTCGGCGGCGGCCGCGTAGTGGCTCTTGCCGGTGGTGCGAATGAAACGGTCGTACTCCACCCCGAACCGCGACCACAACTTGCGATAGGCTCCCGCGTTGCGATCGGCCAGCACCGCCGGCGACACCCCCTGGGCGGCGGCGGCCCGCTCGATGTTCTGGCCGTGCTCGTCGGTCCCGGTGAGAAAGCACACGTCACAGCCTTGCATCCTCTTGTAGCGACTCAAGCAATCGGCCACCAGGGTGGTATAGGTGTGCCCCAGGTGCGGCCGGGCATTGATGTAGTAGAGAGGGGTGGTGATGTAGAAGGTATCCATTGAAGTTGCGGGTCGCAGGCTGCCGGCGACCTTTCTATCCCGCCTGTTCTCCCTGGTGCTTCAGGAATTCTTGAACCACCTGCCGCTGCACCTGCTTGAAGGGCACCTGGTGGCGATGGGCCAGGATCCTGCATTCCTCGTACTCGGGGGAAAAACTGACGATTCTGCCGTCCATCCTGGCCACTTTGACAGACACCTTGCCCAGCGGCCCTTCCACCGGCTCAACCGTCCTCTCCAACACCTGCCGATGGCATTGGTGATAGCGAAGGCCCAGGGTGGTGGTCTCCTCGAACAGCACCTTGCAGACCCCATCCAGGAGCTCCAATGGAAGGATGACGGTCAGAAGAATTCCCGGACGGTTTTTTTTCATCTGAACCGGGCAGGTGAACACGTCATGCACTCCCAGTTCAAACAGCTTCCCCTGAACATACCCGACAATCTGGGGGCTCATGTCGTCGATGTTGGCTTCCAGAACCCACACCCTGGAATCCGGGGAAGCTGAATCGGAATCGACCCCGCGGCCGCTCAACACTCGCAGCACGTTGGCTCCTTCCTTGTGATCCCGACTGCCGGCGCCGTACCCGATTCTCTCCACCCGAAAGCCCGGCAACTCGCCGAAACTCCTGCAAATGGTGGTCAGGATGGCCGCTCCCGTCGGCGTGACCAGTTCGCCTTCAATCCGGTTGGAGTAGACAGGCACTCCCTTGAGCAGTTCCGCCGTAGCCGGGGCGGGAACGGGCATGGTCCCGTGGGCGCAGTCTACCGTCCCCCAACCCACGTTGAGCGCGGAGGCCAGGCACCGGGGCGCGCCTAACCAGTGCAATCCGACAAAGGCCCCGACAATATCGACGATGGCGTCCACGGCTCCCACCTCGTGAAAGTGAACCTTTTCCACCGTGGTGCCGTGCACCTTGGCCTCGGCTTCGGCAAGCCGGAGAAAGGACCGGCAGGCATTGTCCTGGACCCAGGCATCCAGAGTGCTGCCGCGGATGATCTTCTCGATGGTCGAGTAATGCCGGTGATGGTGCTCTTCGCCGGTTTCCACGTCGTACTTGGTGGCCTGAATTCCCGCCTTGTTGACGCGGTACGATTTGAGACGGAAGTTCCTGACGCTCAGCTTTTCCAGCTCGCCGGCGAGATGCTCCGGCGGAAGTCCCAAGTCCACCAGCGCTCCCAGGATCATGTCTCCACTGATTCCCGAGAAGCAGTCGAAATAAAGTGTCTCACACCCTTGACTTCCCACCGGTCTCGCCTCCAAGGAGCTGTTCGGCGCCGCTGCGCTCCGAAACAGGGCAACCCCGCTTCCGAGACAGAACACTAGGCCCGGATTCAGCCGTTTGTCAAGGTGAACCCTACCCTCTACGGGTCACCATGGAAGTCTCTGGGACAAGTCCTGTTCCTACTGCATGAATTGGACAAAGACTTCGTTGGAGAACAGTCGCCCTTTGGGGGTCAGCTTCAAACGGTCTCCTTCTATTTCGATCAGCCCCCCTTGGGCCAGTTGGCTCAATTCGCGGCCGAAACGGTCCCGCAGGTCAAACCCGAATTTTCGCCGACAGCGCCACAGGTCCAGGCCGGCATTGAGCCGCAGACCCAGAAAGACCACCTCCTCGAGATGCTGCTCGGGAGTGATCTCGGATCGAAAAGTGGCGGCAGGCTCTCCAGACGCCAGCAGCTCGACGTAGCGGGCGGGATCTCGCTCATTGCCCCAACGCTCCCCCGCCCAGTAGGAATGGGCGCCGCACCCGAAACCGATGAAGGGTTGATCGGTCCAGTACTTCAGGTTGTGGCGCGACTGCCGGCCCGGCTTGCAAAAGTTCGAGATCTCATACTGCTCCCAGCCTTCGTTTCCCAGCCAATCCACCGATTCCTGGTACCAATCGGCAACCACTTCCTCGTCAGGCAAGGAGGCGCCGGCCAATCCCTCCCTCTTCCCCAGATGTGCATCTTCGTGGATCTCCAGCAGATACAGGGAGAGGTGCTCCGGCGAGAGAGCAACCACCCGGCTCAGGTT
>JAPPFQ010000433.1 GCA_028875135.1 Acidobacteriota bacterium | reverse complement strand
ACAAGATCCTGGTCATCGTCTTTATCTTCTTTTGCTTCGAGCTCGGCCTCTTCCTTGTGATCTTTCCCTGGACACCCTATTGGGAGCGCAATCTCTTCCTCCACTACCTCACCCCGATGAAGCCGGTGGTGCTCAGCAACTATTTTCGGGGGGCCGTGTCCGGTCTGGGAATTGTCGACATCGGCATCGGCCTGTGGGAGGCCATTCACTTCAAGGCGACCCTGGCCCAGCTCAACGCCAAATAGATGGCATGGACCTACTGCATCACGGACCGCAGGACCTCAGAGGTCCCCATCCTTCAGCAGATCCGCCGGGTCATCTGCGCGGGAGTCGATTTTGTTCAGATTCGGGAAAAGGACCTGCCGGCTCGGGAACTGTACCGGCTCGCCCTGCAAGCCCGAGCCATGGCTCGGGGTCGCGACACCAGGATCCTGATCAATGACCGCTTGGACATTGCGCTGGCGGCCGACCTGCATGGGGTCCACCTGGCGCAGGCCTCCCTGCCGGCCGATGCCGTTCGGAGCCGGGTTTCGAAAAGGGGATTTCTGATCGGAGTCTCCACCCACAACAGACTGGAAGTGGGAAAGGCTCTCCACCGGGGTGCCGACTACCTGGTATTCGGCCCCGTGTTCGCGACTCCTTCCAAGCGACAATACGGATCTCCGGTAACACCATCGGCCTTGGGAGAGGCTGTCCGGCAATCGAACCGACCGGTTTTCGCCCTGGGAGGGATCAATTCTCACAACTACCCGGAATGTCTCGAGCAGGGTGCTGCGGGGATTGCCGGTATTCGGCTTTTTCAGCGTCCCGAACCCGGCTTGAGCAGCCTGGTTTCGGCCATATCATCGCGCAGGGCAGCCCCCTCCGATTGAGCAGGACAACGCCCTATCGCTGGGGTTACGCCATATTCAAGGAGGAAACCACCCATGAACCCATCCGCTCAGGACCAAGCGTCCGCCGGCACACCCCCACTCAGCGCCAGCCGGCTGGAGGAACTCACGCAGTTCGATTCGCCGACCATTGCCAACGTCATCGAGCTGTTCAATCTACGCTCACGAGCCGCGGGCTACAGCAACCACTCGCTGAAGGCTATCTACCCGGAACTGCCTCCGGTCGTCGGCTACGCGGTCACCGCAACCTACCGCTCCGGCTATCCGGCCGGCAAGGGTGACTCCTATGGGGGAATGGGACAACTGATCCAGGACGCCGCCTCCCTGCCCTCGCCCAGGATCATGGTGGTTCAGGACATGGACGAGACGCCCCGGGCGGCCACTTACGGCGAAGTGATGGTCACCGCGTTTCAAACCTTTGGATTCACCGGGATCATCACCAGCGGAGCGGGACGAGACATCGAACAGGTCCGGGAGCTGCGTTTCCCCTGCTGGGCCTCCTCCATCGTGGTCTCCCACGGCTACTGCCGGTTTCTGGATTTCCACCTGCCGGTGGTGGTGGGCGGGCTGCAGGTCCATCCCGGGGACCTGATTCATGCCGACGGAAACGGCGTGGTTTCGATCCCCGATCGCATAGCACCCTTCCTGCTGGATTTCTGCCGGCCCTTCATACAAGCGGAGCAGAATGTGCTGGACACCCTGAACTCACCCGCGGCGACTCCGGCAGGCTATGCCGAAGCCATGAAAAAGATGAGAGCCGATGTCGACGGATTGAGGGAGGAGGCGCAAGCCAAACTCAAAGAAGGCGGTTGACTGGTTACGCAGCCTCACGCTTGGGGACGGCGGGCGAGTCGAGAATCTCGATGGCTTTTTTCAGTTGCAGGTCGTCCTCCTTCGGCCCGGAATCGGGCCCATCGGGAGCCTCTCCGGAGGCGGGATGGACTGAAGCCCCGGTCACTTCGTGGTCGGGAGCCACGCCTCGGGCCTGTATCACCTGACCCGATTGAGAGTAGTACTTGTAGACCGAAAGCAGCACGGCCGCACCTCCGGGAAGAGCAAAGAGCTTTTGGACGGAGGCCTTGCCGAAGCTGCGCACGCCGACGATGTCTCCTCTCCGGTTTTCCTTGATGGCCACCGACACGATCTCGGCCGCCGAGGCGCTGCCCAGGTTCTGAAGCACTGCCAGCGGCAACCTCGAGGCAAGCTTGCCCGGGTCGGCCACGAACTCCTTCCTGGGAGACTGCTGTCCCTCGGAATAGGCGATCACCCCGTGGTCCAGGAACAGATTGGCCACTCCAACCCCCGCCTCAAAGGCCTCACCCCCGCCGGCCCGCAGATCCAGCACGCGCTTCCGGGCCCCCCGGGCGGCCAGGCGCTTGAGTGTTTCACGGGTGGCGGCGCTCACTCCTTCCACAAAGCGGGGAATTCTCAGGTAGCCGATGTCGTCTTTCAGCAGGCGCCCCCGAACTGAAGGAGGCCGGCTGCGCTCCCGGGACACCGACATCAGCACCGGCTCGGATCGTCCGAGCCTCCGGATCTTGAGCTCCACCTTGGAACCGACATCTCCAGAAAGCAGGTACCCGGCCTGAACCAGGCCGATATTGCGAGTGGTGACTCCATCGATGGACTCGATGATGTCGCCCGGCTTCACCCCCGACTCCGCCGCCGCGCTTCCCTCGATGGGGTGAATGACCCTGATATACCCGAGCGACCTTTCCTTGGACAGATCCAGCCCGATGTCGCCATCGCCGCTGGTCCTGTTCTTCCGGTACCGGCGGTATTCCTCAGCCGTCAGATAGGTGCTGTAGGGGTCCAGAGACTCCAGCAGGCCCAGCAGGGCCCCGTGCATCACCTTGGAGAGATTCGGATCCTCTACGTAAACCCCCTGGATCTTGCCCAGCACTTCGATGAAGATGCTGAGTGGCGCATAGCCTTCGCCGCCGCCGTCTCTCCCCAGCAAACCTCCTACCACGGAATAGAACACCAGCACGGTCGAGACCAGAATCACCAGGAACTTGTTGCGGTAGCTCATTTTTCCTCCAGGCTGAACGACTCCGTGTCTGGAATTATACTGGAAAAGCCCACGCCGGAGCAGCACTCCCGGCGCCATGCACCAGGCTGGGGCCCACGGTTGTTTGCCGCCGTCACCGCTCGGCTCCGCCTCCGCTGGAGTCCAGGCCCGGCATTCGCAGGCGTCTCGGGCGTTTCCGACTTCCTGACGCGTTGACCGTGCACGGGCAATCAATAGCCTTGTCGACCACAAGTCAATCCGCAATCAGCCTCTTGAGGAAAGTGATCACGGCGGGTTCCATCCAGTCGCGGTCTCCGCTCACCTTGCACAGGATGACCCCCTGCTTGTCCACGATATAGGTTTCGGGAATCATGTGGGTGCCGTAGAGTTTGGCCACTTTCTCCTGGAAATCCGCGTAGATTCCGAAACCGTAAGAGGACTTCTCGACAAAAGTGTCGATCGGTTCCCAGGAATCGTCCACACTGAGAGCCATGATCTTCAATCGGGTCTCGTCGATCTCCTTGCGGAGCGACTCCATGGAGGGCATTTCCTCGATACAGGGAGGACACCAGGTGGCCCAGAAATTGATCAGCACCACTTTGCCCCTGAAATCACTCAGCCGGTGCACCTGGCCGTCCCGATCCTGAACGGCGAAATCCGGCGCCTGCCGGCCGAGAGCCACGAACCCGGGCAGGCAGGCGGAGCGGGAGCCGGAACAGCCCGCCAGCAGCAGACAGAACAGGCATGCAACCGTCAAGCCGGGTGGGAGATGGCTTGCGGCGACTCTGCCGCGACGCTCGGCCATAGGTGCTCTCCTACCCCCCGTTTCCCACCGCCTCATACCTGGCTCAACCAGTGACCCAGCTTCTCCTTCTTGGTCTTGAGGTATTTCCGGGTAGAGCATCGGGGAGAAATCTCGATGGGGATCCTTTCCAGAACCTGGACTCCCGCATCCGCCAACGCCTTCAGCTTGCCGGGATTGTTGGAGAGCAGGCGCACCCGGGAAATACCCAGATCCTTGACGATCTCCGCGCAGACGGAATAGTCGCGCTGATCGGCATCGAATCCCAACTTGTGGTTGGCTTCCAC
>JAPPFQ010000091.1 GCA_028875135.1 Acidobacteriota bacterium | reverse complement strand
TGATGGAAGAATTATCGTGCAGAACGCTGACTCGACTTAATCAGACCTTCCTTAGGTTGGTCTCTGGAAACTCTCCCTTATATCGTGATCGTGGCTGGATTCGTCACCGTGATCTACACGGCACTGGGCGGCCTGCGTGCCGTGGTGATCACCGACGTGACCCAGTTTTTCATTCTTTTCGGGGGGGCGGTTCTCACGATTGCGTTGATCAATCGTGAACTGGGCAGCTTTTATGCTTGGTTTCCAACGTCCTGGGCCCCCAACTGGGACGTTCAGCCCGTTTTCTCCTTGGACCCGGCAGTACGCGCCACTGTTGTGGGCGCCTTTCTGAACAGCCTGATCTACTGGATCTGTACGGCCGGTTCCGACCAACTGGCGATTCAACGCTATTTGGCCACCCGGGACGCCACGGCGGCACGACGCGCTTTCCTGGTCAACTCCGTGGCCGGCATCTTCATTACCGTGGTCCTGGCGTTAGTCGGATTTGCGCTGCTTGGCTTTTTCAGTGTGAATCCGCACCTCATTCCCGACGGTCAAAGTCTGCTTGAAGATGCCGACTATATATTTCCGCACTACGTTGCAAACTATCTCCCTATCGGCTTGGCCGGATTGGTCATTGTGGCAATGTTTGCTGCCGTGATGTCCAGTCTTGATTCTGGGATCAACTCTGTTTCTACGGTCATCATGGTCGATTTCCTCAATCGGTCCAATAGGGGCACGGAAAGACATCACCTGGCGACAGCGCGCTATCTCACTGTGGGCATTGGAGTAGCCGTAGTCTTGATCAGTTCCATCATCGACAAGGTGCCCGGTAACATCCAGGAGGTGGCAGTCAAGACCAACTACCTCTTTCTCGTCCCCCTGTTCATTCTCTTTTTTCTGGCCTTGTTCGTATCCTTTGCCACCCCTTTTGGGGCGGCGTTTGGAGCCATTTACAGTTTTTTGGCAGGCGCTCTGATCGCGTTCTGGGACGTGTTGACCGGCCAGCCCGGTGTGAGCTTTCAATGGATTGCCGTCGTTTCCTTACTGGCGGGCCTGATCTTTGGCCCGCTCTTAAGCATGCTTCCGACGCGCGAAAAAGGCTGGAAGACAAATCTCATGTGGGGCAGTTTAGCCCTATTGCCCTGGCTGCTGATTTCTTACCTGGTGGCGGGACACTGAAGAATAGAGGAGTATTCGGGAAAGCAAGCCGCTGTGGTGGTTCGACTGAACCACCGCCAAAGGGTCGCAAGAAGCGACTGGGCGAATCCGCGGAGCGCGACGTGAGGAACCACCGCAGATCGTCGGGCAATTTCCTGACTTTAATTGTCACGTGGTCGTGGAGGGTGATCGGTGAAGAGAGTTGAAATATTTTCAGAGGGCTATTTCTTAAGCCAGCCGGACGAAAACGGAGCCTATCCCAGGCACTGCCAGATCGTCCGCTTGGCGGACGACACTTTGATTGCGTCCGTCGGATTCCACCTCGAAATCGGAACCGGGCGCAGTTATAGCCGGATCTTCCGCTCTGACGATCGGGGGAGCAGTTGGCAAGATCAGGGCCCGATGTGGGACTGGCATTCGTCCGGGAAGAGCGGTCGGCTCAATGTGAGCCGGACCCGGAACGGGAAGTTGCTGGGATTAGGGATGCTCTGGGACACTCCCGCTGCCGGCGAGACCTACTATGACCGCAAGACTGGGGGAGCTTCCCACACTGAGCTGATCTTCTCCGTCTCAGATGATCAGGGTGTCAGCTGGAGTCCTGTCAGGTCCATTCCCATGTGTTATCCCGAGCCTCCCGAAGTGGGCGGAGTGATTTGTGCCACCCGGCAAGGAGACTGGCTGGCTCCTTTCGCGCCCTGGCTGGATCACACCGGCACGAACGCCAATCAGGGAAAAGCGGCCGTCATGATAAGCCATGATCAGGGAGAGAGTTGGCCCGATTTTGCCGAATTCATGGAGGATCCTTCCGGGAAAATTGCCTACCAAGAGGTGTGGGTGGAAGAGATGGCCGACGGCGGACTTCTCGGCATTGCTTATGCTCGTGATATGGAAGCGGGTGAAGACCTGCCTGTTCAATACAGTATTTCCCGGGACGGGGGCAAGAGCTTCTGCTCCAATCGATCCACCACGCTGATCGGCCAGACGACCGCTGTTCACGCACTCCCAGATGGCCGGGTAGCCTGTGCTTTCAACCGGCGGTACGGCAATCCTCCCGGTGTTGGGTTTGCCACCGCCCGTCCCGACGAAAAAGGTTTTCATCTTGAGTTCGAAGAAATCCTCTGGAAGGCAGTCGCCGGTTTCCGGGAGGAGGATCAGGATACGGAGGCCATGTACTGGGCCGACTTTGCCTTCGGAGAGCCCCGAATTGCGACCTTTTCTGACGGGTCTTTTTTCGTTGGGTTCTGGTGTCACGAGAAGGACATCCACGGTAGCCGTTACTGCCACTTCCGGCTTCGCTGACCGGAAGGGACTCCGAGTGAGAGCCTCGGCTGCGGCTGTTTCAGGAGTTGGCCACCAATTTGGGGCCAAGAATCAGATTCCACGCCAGTTGATTCGAAATGACCAACGAGCTTTCGAATAGTTCGTATTTTCGTAAGGGAGGGAACGGTGGACTCTACAAGGAAGAACCGGTATCGGAGTAACCTGGAAGAACAGTCCAGCCGGCGCGAATTCATTCAGGTTGGATCGAGGCATCTGGCAGCCGTTGGCGTCGCGGGGCTGTCTGCGACCTCAACCAGGAGCTTCACCACGGTGCGAGAGGAGATCCAGATGAGAGACTTCCTACTGCGGCTGCGTAAACCTCGGGTAGTGGCCGAAACAGCGTCCGGACACTGCTGGTATCCGGGCCTGGAGAAGTTTTCGACTGGTGAGTTGATGCTCAATCATTCCTTGAACGCGGATGTCAATACCAATCTCACCAACACTCAGGCGGTTTACGTTTCCACCGACGAGGGGCTGAACTTTGATTTTGCTTACGATGTGAATGGATTTCACAACGGCTGCGGCGAGCCCAGGATCAGTCTGCCCGATGGCCGGATCATCGGCACTTCGACCTACTTGAAACCGGATCCCGCCGGACAGTCCCGCCGCTTCTCCGCACACCGATGGACATACGATCGGGGAGGGAAGCGCTATATGGTGGAGCCGTGGGGAGCTGTGGTGGAAGGACTGCCGCGTGATGTCGAACCCTGGCCCCGGGAGAGCCGCACCTGGTGGGCCCGAATTAACTGGTTCAGCGATATTCTGGAACTGGACCAATTCGTCGCTACGATCTCCGTGCGGTTCGAGGGTGACGCTCGGTGGGGCACCGTCGCAGTGGCCTCGAACGATGGAGGGCGTCACTGGCGCTATCTGTCCACAATCGCCGGACCCGACTCCGTACCCGATGCCAAGGAGGGCTTCGATGAGCCCTGCCTGGTGCAACTGGCAGACGGAGACCTGATGTGTGTGAGCCGAGTCGGTACCGGAGAAGATCAGAAGTTGGCGCGCGCCTACAGCGGTGACGGCGGAAAGAGTTGGTCTCGGGTGGACCGGCTGCCGGCTTACAGTGTCGCCCCCCAGTTGCTTCGACTGGCCAATGGTGCTTTGACGCTTGTGACGGGTCGGCCGGGACTCTTTTTATGGATTTCCGGCGATTCCCGTGGCCGGAAGTGGGAATCCGTCGACCTCATGGCTCATCACAATCGAACGGTTCCAAGTTCCTTTCAGATGAATGCAAAACAGACATCGGCGTACATCGATCTGATCGAGGTCTCTCCGAACCGGGTTTTCCTGGTTTACGACCGGACTCCGTTCGGCTGGGAACCGGTTCCTCCCAATTCCGGCGAGCGCAGCCGAATCTATCTGTTGGAAGTCAAGATCGATCGGGTCTAGTAATCGTTCAGGTTTAGGAATTGTTTTCTGCGTGCCGTCCGTCAGCAGTCGTGATTCAGACTCGGGTGAGAAGCAGCCATGTGCTGCAAAAAGGAACCTGGAACGCTGCGTTGACGAGCGGAGGACAGGCTTCCGCACTCCAGGATGCCGCCATTAGATTGTTACCGAGGGTTTGATGCCGGCCGGCGAAGCACGGCTGACAGTAAGGATCTTCAGAGGAGGAACGAATTGGAGAACCGAAGAGTCTTTTTGAAAGAGTTGGCAACGGTTTCTGCACTGGCTACGGCTTGTAGTCAGGAGAGTGCAGGTCCTGCCGTGAGGTCACGATCGATTCCAAGAGACCGCCTTGCGGCTCGCCGCCGTAATCGTCGGCTGGTGTGGAACAACGACGGAAGTGACATCCAGAGTACTGCCCGTGGGCGGGGAACGTTCCCGGCACCGGTTCGGTCGGTGGATCAATACTTGAGTTACACCATGAAATACCTGGAAGGAACTCAGGTGAACTCCATCTTTTACAATGGCCACACGAACGAACCTGATTGGGAGTTTCCCACCGAGAAGATTGCCGTCCTGGCGCCCAACCCGGTCAAACACGTCGTCGACTTCGCTCGTCGTAACGGGATGGAGTTCTTCTATTCCATTCGAATGAATGATACGCATGCCGCCTACTTCCCTCCCAATCGAGGGTACTGGGTGCCGTTTCGGCTCCAGCACCCCGAGTTGCTGCTCGGTTACATCTCGCAGGAACATTGGGAAAAAAAATATCTGCCCTGGGTCATGAAATTCATCCGGTTGGAGGAACAGAGGGCACAGCAGGGAAAAACACCCTCCAATGTACTTCCCTCAGAGTCCGAGCTGAGACGCCAAGTCGTCGCGGAGAATCCCCTCAAGGACGTGCTGGACCGAAGGGGATTGGCGTCCCGGGATCTCTGGTCGTGGCCTGCCTACAATTACGCATTGGAGGGAACCCGGGCCCATTTTCTGGAAGTCGTCGAAGGCATCTGCCAGCGCTATGACGTCGACGGAGTCGAACTGGACTGGATCCGGATGCCCATGTTTTTCAAGCTGGGCGAGCAGCGGCGAAACATTCCCATCATGAACGATTTCGTTCACCAGGTGCGCCGGCGGCTCGATCATTTCGCTCAGCAGAAGGGCCGGCCGATTCTCCTTGCCGTGCGTGTTCCGGACAGCATGGAGCTGTGTCTTGCGGTAGGACTGGATCCGGAAACCTGGACGGAGCAGGGATGGGTCGACTTGTTGATGGCCGGTTCGGGATTGATGCCCTTCTCCATTCCCATGAAGGAATGGGTTGAATTGGGACAACGGCACGAGGTCCCCGTTTACGGTTGCCTGGACCGCATTCATCCCTTGTTCCGAACCGGCCGGCCCAAGTTCGATGTCCGGGACCCGGCCATCACCAACGACGACCCTTCCAACTATGACGCGGTCCGCGCCGCCGCCCACCGTTTCTGGCAAGAAGGAGTCGATGGCATTTACCTCTATGACTGGCACACTCATCACGGACCCACTGATCCGGAGGATTTCGGCACAGTGCCGAGGCTGGCAGAGCCCGCCGAGCTGGCTCACGGAAACAAGCTGTACCAGGTTGACCCCGATTTTCCGGTTCGGCCTGGGCAGGGGGCTCTGGCCGATGCCTGCTATCCTGCTCAAATTCCCCGTGCACTCACCACGGTCAGCGGGGTGGCAGGTGTGGAGTTTACGCTGAATGTCTCGGATGCTCCCAATTCGATAGACCAAGCCATCCTTCTCATCCAGTGGAAGGGAGATGTGGATCAGCGGCGCGTCAGGTGGACCCTCAACGGTACTGCCGTTTCCGAAGCGTCTTCCGAACACGGCCGGGAGTGGATGGATCTCCAAAGCGGCTTCCCGCCGGGGGTCGAAAGATCAGGACCTAGTCAGGAGTCGTGGATCGGCCTGCAGTTGCCCGGGAATCTGATCAGAAAAGGACCGAATTCTCTTGAGTTGAGCGTGGAACCAGCTCAGCAAGGTGACCCATCGGTGCCTGTAGAGTTGCTTCAGGTGCGGCTTTCGACCTCAAGAGCGTAAATCGGTTGTGAAACCGGATCGATCTTGAGCCGT
Source organism: Acidobacteriota bacterium (assembly GCA_028875135.1). Lineage (GTDB taxonomy): Bacteria > Acidobacteriota > Terriglobia > Versatilivoradales > Versatilivoraceae > Versatilivorator. The sequence goes on along the minus strand of JAPPFQ010000091.1, from coordinate 31,772 downwards.
CCTCTTCCAACCTGCCGGCAAGATCAGACCGAAGTTTCATCCACAGAGACAAGATCACTTCATGATCGCCAGGGTACTTCGTGAATCGGGGCAGACACCGAACCGTCACTGTGTATGGTCACGACCCGATACTGTGGGGGATGGATCTCCAGCACCATGCCCTGCTCGTAGTTGTGATGCAAACAGCGCCTGTAGGTCACCGAGCCGGTTCCGAATACCGGGATCCCGTCAATCCGATTCTCCCACGGATGGTGGGTGTGTCCGTGAAAGATGGCCAGCACCGGGGAACCGGCAATGAGTTCGTGGAGACGGTTCAGATCCGGCGGTGTCATTTCGTCAAACATCGGAATGCCTATGGACACGGGAGGGTGATGGGTGAGAATGACAGTAGGGCAGCTCTGATTCAGTTGCTTCTTTAGCCAGTTAAAGGACTGGGAAGTCAACGTGTAACGATTGGTCCCGGACGCTCCCCAGTCCAGGCTGAGAAAGCGAATTCCCTGCGCCTTCCACGTGTAGTTGAAAAGTGCCGTTCCGGGATCTGGAGCAAATAGCCTTTTCCGGCACTCTGGGCGGTTGTCGACATTCCCCGGAACATAATACCAGGGCAGATCCATTCCTTCGGCACGCATCCTGAGAGGTCCGGGAGCTGGTGACTTTTCTTCTAAACCATAGATCTTTTTGCCTGTTTCATAGGCCGAAGGATGCGACCAGTCCCGAATCATATCCCCAGTATCGACGATTAAAGAGGCATCATAAGCACCATCGGCTGCGATTTGCTTCAATACCGCCTTCAAGGCCTGTCCGGGAGCGTAAAAATAAACCAGCTCGTCGCAAGTGGTTCCCAGATGGGTGTCGGTGATGTGAATGAAGGTCAAGGACATGATTTCACCCCCTGTGGCTCTTCCATTTGACGATTCAGACCGTGGCTCCGCGGCTGGTGCTATTCGCCCTTCTCCCCTTCTCGGATGACAAGAAACTGCCGACTGGAAATCTTTGTCCGCACATCCACGGTTCCCGAAGGCCAGAAGACCTCCAAGCGCCGGATGACATCCCGATCCTCCAGGCCAAAGTGCAGCCGATAGTCCGAGGCGGAATAGTAGCTGCCTCCCCCACTGACCTGGGACTCCAATACCAGGTTGTCCAGTGTCAATCTGACCCGAGCGCCGATCCCATTGGGGTTTGACGCTGTACCGATCAGCCGCAACGAAATCCAGTTGTTTCGATTGCCGCCGTCATTCCGCAACAGCATTGGAGAAGCACCAGAATTGGTGACAAGAACATCCAGGTCTCCGTCATTGTCGTAATCACCGAAGCAGGTGCCCCGGCTCACCTGGGGCAGAACCAGAGCCTTGCCGTGACGGGCGGCAACTTCCGCAAATCTGCCCTGGGAATTTTCAAAAAGAAGTTTCGGCTGTTCGTAACTTGATCCGGGAAAAACCCGATGGGCATTGTCGTAGACATGACCGTTGGCCACAAAGAGATCCAGATCCGAATCATTGTCAAAATCCAAAAACCCCAACCCAAAACCGACGTAGGCTGAGCTGGGAATCTCCACCCCGGCTAGAGAACTGGCATCCTCAAAGAAGCCCCCGGGGAGCTGCCGGTACAAGATCAGATACTCGAAATCGAAGTTGGTGACCGCCAGGTCTGGCAGGCCGTCTCTGTCAAAATCGCCCGCCGCAACCCCCATCCCGGCTTGCGCATTGCCGTTCACATCGACTGCTGCTCCCCTGGACATCGCTACTTCCTTCCAGGTTCCGTCACCTTCGTTCTCAAATAAGAAATTAGGATCCGTGTCGTTAGCCACGTAGATATCTGTCCAACCGTCCTCGTTGTAGTCAAACGTGATGACGCCCAGGCCGCTCCCGACGAAACGAGCCAGACCGGAAGCGGCGGTGACGTCGGAAAAAGTCCCATTCCCGTGATTTCGGTACAATAGATCCGGAACACCTTCGTAGACCTCCGGGGTACAATACGTGTGCAGAGAGTCGTCGACCAGAGAGCCACATCTGAGGTTGTTCTCGAAGGTGTTGTCGATGTAGCGAGCCACGTACAGATCGAGACGCCCGTCGTTGTCGTAGTCCAGGAAGGCGGCTCCAGCACTCCACCGGCCGTCGGAGGTAAGTCCGGCTTTTTCGGCCACTTCCATGAATGTCCCATTTTTCTGGTTTCGGTAGAGCAGGTTCGGTCCGTTGAAATTGGTGAGGAACAGATCGTCGAATCCGTCGTTATCGTAGTCTCCCACTGCAATCCCCTGACCGAAGGCACGGTTTCGTTCGATCCCCGACTCCTTTCCGACTTCCACGAAAGTCCCGTCTCCTCGATTTCGGTAGAGAGCGTGATCCGGGGGCGCGCCTTTCTCGGCGCCAGGAAGCCGACCCCCATTGACCAGAAAAATATCCAGATAATCATCTCGGTCGTAGTCTAAAAAAGCACACCCGGAACCTATCGTTTCGACCACGTACTTGGAAGGAGTCGGTGAATTGTGATGACGGAAGTGAATGCCCGAAGCAGCCGTAACCTCGGTGAAGACAGGCTTGAACGAATCACTTTCAGCGCCGGGGGGTCTCTGATGCTCGGATAGGGAAACAGAACCGAAAACCGTGGGAAATAGTCCTACAAGTGATCCGACGACCAACAAGACTCGCAGGCTCATGTACGTCCTCGTCTCGTGAGTAGCCTCCGAAGATTGTAGAAGTTCAGCTCGCCCGGTCTGAGGAAGGACACCATCGCCGGCTTCTACGTTGTCTGTTTTCCAGAGAGATCATACAATAGGTTCGTCGAGCGTTTACATGAAACTCAGGCTGAGTCCCCGTATCCTGTGCAGTTGTGCACTTCCCTGGACCGATCGATTCGAACTGGATGAATCCCTGTTTCGAGATGTCGTCCGCGGCCAGCTGGCCAAGGACCAGACGAGCATTTACTTGTTCGGTACGGCGGGGGAAGGCTACGCGCTGACTCTGAATCAGTTTGAAAGCATCTCCCGTGTTTTTGCCGAAGAAACCGAAGGCAAGACCAGCCTCAGACAACTGGGCATTATCGCCCTTGCTATTCCGCAGATCCAGGAACGGATACAGGTGGGCCGGGCTCTCGGTTTCGCCAGCTTTCAGCTGTCATTTCCTTCTTGGGGAGAACTGAATGATCTCGAAAGGGACCTGTTCTTCGAAACAACCTGCGGGCGAAATCCTGACTGTTCCTTTCTTTTCTATAACGTTCCCAGGGGGCTGCGCTGGTTGAGCCCCGGGGAGTTGTCCGTACTGGCAGAACGTTATTCGAATCTGGTCGCGGTCAAATGGGCCGGACGAGTTGGAATGTCCACGATCCGGTCTGCCGTTGAACGGGCTCCCCAGCTTTGCCATTTCGTCGGTGACATCGGGTATGCTGAAGCAAGTCTCAAAGGCCTCAAGTGTGGTCAACTGATAGCCATTGCCGCTTCGAATCGCCTGCTGGCCAGCGAACTTTTCGAGTTAGGACAGACAGGCAGGAATGAAGGGCGTTTAAGGCAGCTCCTCAAGGACCTGCATCATCATTCGAGTATCTTGCGAGCCCTGCAGATGAATGGAAGCCACATGGACGGCACCTACGATAAGCTGATATTCAAACTCCATCATCCCGGGTTTCCCCTCCGGCTGTTACCACCTTATCTGGGGGCTCGTGAGGAAGCCTTTGCAACCTACCGGAACCGGATGCAGAATGAACTGCCGCAGTGGTTGGAACCGTTTCCCGAATGACGAATACAGGACATTATTTCGGTTCACAGGCTAAAACCGATCACTTCTTGCTCTCATATGGCGCCAGTCGGCGCAACGCACTGTCCAGATTCATCCGATAGAATCGGTTGTCCGGTTCCAGCTCGGACGCTGCTCGGTAAGCATCGGCGGCACAGCTATAGTCACCCGATCTGAAACACAGGTTGCCCAGATAGTTGGAAAGTCGCGCCCTCGGTGGCGACAAGAGTAGAGCCTTCTGCATCGACTCGATAGCCGATCGGAAATCGCCTCGCTTGTCCAGGCTCTCGGCGAGCAGAATGTGGTAATCGGCGATGAGGGGATTCACTGTAATAGCCCTGCGAACCAACTCGATGGCCTGGGCGTGTTTCCGCCGCCGATAGTGGATACTGGCCAGAGCATAATAGGATGCATCCTTTTCGGGTAGGAACTGAAGCGATTCCCGGAAGCTTCTGGAGGCCTCATCAAGTCTTTTTTCCGAGAGTTGGGTTCGGCCTTCCTGGTAGGCGATCTGGCCTCTCCTGCGGTTGTTTTCGCGGACCGCCTGATTGTGGGTGAGCTCTTGATAGCGTGCCAGTGCCTGTCCGGCCTCTTCGAGACGGCTCACTCTTTGATAGACCTGGGCCATGATATGGAAGGCTTGGGGAAACTCCGGCTGCAGTTGAACGGCTACTCTGAGCTCTGCCAGCGCTTCCTGATACCGGCCGGTGCGATAGAAAATCAGGCCTAGCTCCTTCTTCAGTTCTGGTGACTTCCGGTCGGATCGGTCTGCAAGCTGAAAGGCCTGAATGGCTTGTTCAAAAGTCGCCGCATCCCGAGCATAGATCCGGCCCATATAGAAGTGCAGCTCGGCCAGATCCAATCCTGCAACGGCAGCAGCCTGGAAGGTCTGTAGCGCGTTCTCGTGTCGATTGCGCCGAAAGTATGAAACTCCGGCGAGATAAAGGGCGTAAGGGTTTTGCGGATCGGATTTCAGGACTTCCTGCAACAGTCCGTGCTGTGCCTCCATTTCACCCGTTTGCTGGAGGATGTAGGCGAGCAGAATACGCCCTTCGGAGGCGAGTTCTTGTCTGGACAGAACCCCTGCCAGGACAGTCCGGGCCAGCTCGTAACGTTGCATCCTGCAGTAGATACTCGCCAGAAACAACTGGTGGGACGGTTCCGCACCCTGCAATTCCGCAGCACGGCGGGCGTGACGGGCCGCCTCAATCGGATGACCCCGGCGGTGGTAATGACGGGCCAGACGGAAATGCCAGCCGGAAACATCGTTTTCCGGTGGTGCTTCTGTCAGTTCGTCAAAAGATGGGGTCGAGTCCGACGTCAGGGTTTCCAGGGGGATGAACGGATAGATCTCAGCCGGAGCCAGATCAAGGGTACCGGTCGGCTGAGCCCAAACGGCGATGGCAACCATGAGCAGGAGGATCATGCGGGGTACACTTCGTCTCCAGGATACTGCTTTCTTTACCAGACAATGAAGGGCGGCTAAGGCTCGGAGAACAACGTCTCCCCCGGTGCCAAGTGCTCGCGGCAGACCTCCACATTGAGCTCGACTCCGAAACCGGGGGCATCGGTGAGGGGAAGGTATCCATCTTTGAAGAGGGAAACCCCTTCGCGGTTCACATATCGGCCCACCCATTGTGCCTCCCAAAAATGGTATTCGAGACCCAGAAAATTGCGGGTGGCCGCTGCCAGGTGCGCGGCGGCTATGGTTGCCAGGCATCCTCCGTTTCCGTGCATGGCCATGGGGAGGTAGTGCAACTCGGCGTAGTCGGCGATCCGCCTGCCTTCCTGCAGCCCCCCACAGAAAAGGACATCGGGATGGATGATGTCGCAGGCTTTGGCATCGATGAAGAGCCGGAACTGCTCGGCGATGAACATCTCTCCGATGCAGATGGCAATCGGACTCTTTTCCCGGACCGTGGCACAGGCTTGGGGATTGCTTATGGGAGTAGGATCCTCAAGCCACATCAATTTGAGAAATGCCAGTTCCTGCGCCAGCCGCACGGCATCGACGACGTTGTATTGCATATGGCAATCGACGCATAGTTCGACGTCCTGCCCGACCGTCTGGCGAACGGACTTCAGTCTTCGGACCATCCCGTTCATTTGTTGAAGGGGGATGGAGCGGTTCCAGAAGTCTTCGACGAGGTCAGACGCCGTATAGTCGATGTCGAACTTCAGCTGGGTAAAACCATCCCTGACCGAGTCCTCGGCCATTTTCTTCCAAGCGTCCAGATCGTCGACCGCTTCCGGAGCGCTCCGATCGAGGTAGATGCGTATCCGATCACGATACCGTCCGCCCAGGAGGTTGTAGACTGGAGTATTCAGGATCTTGCCGGCGAGGTCGAGTAAAGCCATCTCTACTCCGCTAAGGGCCCAGATCACGGGCCCGGTCGGCGTCGCCGTCGGAGAGCAGATCAGGGACGGGCGATAAGTCTTCTCGAAACGGATGGGGTCATAGACCCGAAATCTGGGATGGGGAGGTACGGTCCCATAAAGCATTTCGGAGAAAAAGGGGCGCACAGCCATTGGATCCCGGCCGATCAGCCATGCCCTTAGATATTCGATGCCCTCTTTTACTCCCATCATGTTTTCGGCCTCTCCCAGGCCGTAACTACCCTCGTCGGTATCGATTCTGACCAGGAGCTTGGAAAAGGTGCCGGGCTTCCCACCACCCCCATGGGGTCGCGGGCCCAGCAAGCGCATACAATGAAGATCGGTGATTCTCATCGCCTCTACTCCTCTATCCTGGGTGAATGCACATGTTCCGAGCGTGCGTTAAAAAGCAGCGGAGCGGAGAAAAGAGAAAGGCAACAGGCTCATTCCATCGACGCTCGTTGGCGGGTGTGATCAGGTCCCGTTGGGGTCATTTGTTCCTGGTCAAAGGCCAAGAAGGATGGTCGTCGCTCTTCCTCATCAAATCCGACACGCTGGTAAGGCATTTGGGAAGACAGGCCGTCGCTGATCCACATCTCGCGAGTCGTCAGGTCAAGCACAATTGAGCAGAGCGTCTGTAGAAAGGTTGGGGTCTGGGCTCGCTCCGGATCGGGTGCTCGGCAAATTGAGTTGTATCCGTTTGCGGAGTCTGCCAGCCACCTTCCCAGAAGGGGTACGGTGACAGGACGCGCGGCATCGATAAGCTCTTCCCAACGGCGGCCCCGAATCAAGCTATCTCCAAACAGACACGGCTCCTCCGTCAAGCGGGAGTGATTCGTGTGCCAGTCGATTTCGTCCTCAGAAAACTCTCGTTCGACAATCCCGGAGGGGAGAGCCTCCAGATTGAATCCGTGACCTCGACTGTCGGCGGCGAAAAAGCTGATGGTGGCCTCCGGAGGATATCGATGAACCATTTGCCGGGCTTGGTCCAGGTCCCGGCAAGCCAGCATCTTTCGCATCACAACCACGAACAGGTTGTCTCCAACGCTCCTCTGGCTGGCGCAGGAAAGACCGGTTTCGGCTACTCCAAGTCCATATTCGTTCAGGCCGTATTTCCCAGGCTGTCCGCATTCGGTCACCATGATGTGATCCGGGAGATCGTCGCAGCGGGCGATAATCACGGCTCGAAAAGCCATCACCTCCGGTCTCCACTCCCAATTCTGACCCAGCAGCGTGTGTCCCTGGGCCATGCACTGAGGGCCTACGAAAACATTCGAGCATTCTCCAAGTCGAATCGATTCATAAGTGATTTCGTAACGGCCGGAGAGTGCGAAAATGTCTTCCAGTGTCTGGCCCGATCCCTCAGCAATTCCTTCATACTCAGCCAGGAGCTCGGGACTGGTCCGGGCGGTCGGCTCGATGAAGCGCGCGGCCCTCCTTCGAATTTCCGCTGAATCGATGCTCAGATGTCTGCTGAACAGCTCCCGGTAAAAGTCGATCGCGGTCTGAATGGGCTCACGCAATTGGCGGCCGTGTTGGAGGCCACGCTGCCTACTACTTCCTGAGAGTCTAATAAAGTATAAGGATCCAGTCATTGAGGAGAGAGTCTAGAAAGACCCGGCGAGTATGTCAAAGTGGTCGCCTGCCGGTGTGTCGTTGGTGCGTGAAGTGTCCGGTCTTTGGGCACGTGATCTGTCCGATCCCGGAAGGGGCCGGGCAGGATCAGTAGTTCCCCCGACAGAGAGGAAGCGGGGATGCAGCCAGGTCCTTCGTGAGCCGTGGAGCGGGAGATGACGGTATTACGGCTGTTCCGGGACAAGTATCGGGACTTGGAAGAGAGTCGGGCGCAGGAACTGCGGCTGCGAGGGGGGCACTGGAGGAGACGTACCTCGCAGTGGGCGCGGACGACACGGTGGTGAACGGGCTGGTATCATGTCTTGGCTGAAGGAAGAACCTGGTGTTGTGCAGATATTTTTTGGCTTTTATTTAAAAAGGTGAATAGATGGGTTACACGACGGTCAGCGAGATTGCTTTCAACGAGATTCGTCAGGCAATACTTTCCGGAAAGTTCAGGCCGGGTGAGCGTATTAACCAGAAGCAGCTCACCGAGGAATTGGGAATCAGTATCATCCCTTTGCGTGAAGCGTTTAAGCAATTGCAGTCGGAGGGATTCATCAGTATCATTCCGCATCGTGGCGCCTATGTGAACGAATTGTCTCTTCGGGAAATCGAGGATGTATATCTAATTCGCATCGAGTTGGAGGAGCTGGCCGCACAATTGGCATCGAAACGACTGACTCAGAGAGATGTCAAGACGATGGAGACCCTGTTTGCCCGGATGAAGTCTGCAACCGAACGGAATGATTTTCGCTCGCTCTTCAACCTCAACCGTAAGTTTCACTTTACGGTCTACCAAGCCTGTCGGCGACCGCTACTATTGGAACTGCTTAATGAACTGTGGGACCGTAGCACTCGCTATCGCACGATACAGACTCACGACGCCCAACGAGTTAAAGAAGAACTCGGGGAACACAGGGACATTCTGGAGGCCTGCAACCGGGAGAACAAGAGAGGCCTTCCAGAGGCGATCCGGTTTAACGTCCAAAAGTCCTTGGAGAGGAGCCTGAGTAATATGGATCTATCGGATTCCTGAGCCTGTTGCTGGAGATCGAGAAACACAGCCGTGTGCGCCAGCGACGGAGAACTCAATACAAGAAACCGCAAACGGATTGAATCAGGAGTTTGGATCCGCCACCGGATTACCCCACGTCAGAGACTCCGATCCTAGTATCCCCGTTGGGGATCAATCAGGTTTAGCAGCGGCGATACGGAAAGATCCCTGGTCAAATTCTCGATCAGGACTTCGCCAGCCAAGTGACCCTGCTCGCGAGTGAACGAGCCGATATGGGGTAGGATAATCGTATTGGGCAGCCCCCAGAAGGGGCTACCGGTAGGCAGGGGCTCTTTAGGAAAGACGTCAAGTGCCGCTCCGGCTATGCGGCGCGTTCTCAACACGTCCAACAAGGGTTCTTCCGCGACCACCTCACCCCGACCGACGTTAATCAGATAGGCGTTGCGGGGTAGCTTGGCCAGTTCCGACGGTCCGATGACACCCTTGGTTTCCGGGGTCAACGGAAGGCAGATTACGAGGATATCGCTGATAGACAACATCTCCCCAATATTGCTGAGACCATACCATTCCTCTGGAAAGAGCCCTTCGGGATCCCCTGTATTGGGCAGATAGAATCCTTTGTCCTTTTTCCGCTCAGGGCAACGCTTGCAGGCGAGCACCCGCATCCCCATGCCCGTGACGATTCGAGCCAGATGACGCCCGATGCTGCCGTATCCGAGAATAGACAATGTCTTGCCGTAACAATTCTCGCCTTTGAGCGGGGTGAAGTCATCGGGCCAGCGATTCTGAAGCTGTAGAGAATGAGCACTCTGGAAACGGCGACTCAGCGCCACGATCGCTCCCACCGCCAACTCTGCCACGGCTACGCTGTAGGCACCCCGAACGTTGGCTATCCGAATACCCGTTGTTGCCATAGCGCCGGTCAAGATGTGGTCGACGGCCACCGTATTGAGTTGAATCCAACGGAGCCGAGGCACTTGGCGAGGCTCAAAGGGGATGCGCGTCGTATAAATGACCTCAGCTACCCTCAGACTCTCCTCCGAAAGCCCATCCAACAAGCGCACTCCCAGGTCTCGAATGCGCTTCCTCTGGTCTTCCTCCAGGGGTGCGTTGACGAGCAAGGTGAGAGAGGATCTCATCATGGAAGTCTACAATTGAGCGATCGGTTTTGGCCCAAGTTATGGCCAGCCCGATTTCAACGGAATCGAAGCCTATCGGCTCTTTTGTTGCCTGGGCATCAACTCTCTGTCGACGATTTCACAGCCGACTTTTCCGGGGGAGGGAAATCATGGCTTTTCCTGTGCGGCGTACAGCTCTCGGAAAATGTTCAATTCCCTCTGGGCGTCCTCAGGGCGGCCCAGATTTCGATAGGTTTCCGACAACCGATAGTGCAACTGAGGGTCATTCGGGCGCCGCTCCGCGGCTGCCTTCAGATACTTCAGGGACTCCTTGTAGTCACGTTTCAAGCTATAGACGCGTGCCATGGCCAATAGGGCCTCTATCATCTCCGGATCCAGAACCAGCGCTCGGGACAGATACTCCTCCGCCTGCTCCAACTGGCCTCTGAGCAACAGGATATCCCCGATCTGATAGAGGGAGAGTGGTGTAGCCGAGTCCTTGTCGATGCCTTCTCGCAACGCTGCCAGCGCTTCGTCGTAGCGTCGAAGCTCCCAGTAGAGATTCCCCATCGAAAGGTGGATGGTTCCCAGGTTAGGCTTCAGCTTGAGCGCCTTGCGGTATTCTCGAATGGCCTCTTCTGCCTCGCCCAGCTCCTGGTTCAGCTGCGCCCGAAGCAAATGGGCCTGAAAAGAATGCGGTCCGGATTCCAGCTTGTGAGAGGTCAGAAGCGCCAGGATCTGGTAGGCTTCCGCCAGTAGATAGACCTGCTCATCCGAATGGGGCGCATCCTCGCCCAATGTTCGTATCCTCTCCTGGTAAAAACGCAGTTCCTGGTCGATTTTACTTGGCTCGGGAAGGGACTGCAGATAGCGGGTAACGCCATCGATGAGCTCAAAATCAGGATCGTTGGAAAACCAGGTTGGGGCGGCACCCGTCCGGTCGGTGAGCCACTGCAATCTGACCCTAAGTTGCCGGTTGTCGGGGCGTTGCTTCAGCGCCGCTTCATACTCCTCCCGACCTTTCTCCCAGTCCGCTTGTGTCAGGTGGAAATGAGCCCGGGCCAGGTGTGCGTAAAAGGAACTGGGGAATTCCGCTTGCAACCGCGAGTGAAAGTTGGCCGCCAAGCGAGAATAACACCGGCTCAGATAGTAGTGGAGATCGGGTCGGTTCTCAGCCTCGGAGAGTCTTTCGAAGTAACGCGCGGCAATGCCATGCTTCGATTCAGCAAAATACAGGTAACCCAGCAACAGAAGAACCTGTGGGTGAGTAGGCTCGGCTTTCTCCGCCTTCTTCAGGTGAGTCGTGGCCTCCCGATAACGCCTTTGCTCAAAAGCAATGGTTCCCAAGTAGAGATCCACGCCCGGCAGTTCGGGCTTGAGCGAAATGGCCTTCCGGAAGGCGGTTTCCGCTTCTTTCCGTTGTCCCAGGTGAAAATAGATCAGGCCCAGATTGGCCTGCAACTCTGCCAACTCCGGTCGCAGCTGAACGAGCTGTTGGTATTTCTGAAGTGCGGTCTGGAAATCTCCCTTCCGCTGGGCCTCGTAGGCTTCCTGGTGAAGGGATGACACCGATGCCTGATGGGCAAGGCTGGCTGAAAAGAACTCAATTCCCAGTAATGCCAGCCATAGAAGCAGGATTTCAGGTTGTCTCCCGGTCGTGGTCAGCGCCTAACTCCTCCTCGATGTCCTGATCGCCATCGTTGTCAAAATTACCCAATGCGGTCTCTCTGCTGGTCAAGACTTGACCGAAAATTCTTCCGCCGGTTCCACCGGCATTCCCGAACTTCCCGTCGGCCAGGCTGCAAAGAAGAGGCCGTTGATTCAGCGGTTCGGGAGGAACCCAGATTCATCCTGCCAAAGTGGCCCGGAAGATTCGATGTTTTATATGTTATAAAATTATAATCGATTCTGAGAAGTTCTGGTGCCGAGGTCTTCATATTGCAATTCGGCGCAGCGAGGAGGCAAGGAGATGGCTGTCCAATGGACCCGCCGGAAAGTTCTGTCCACTTCAGCAACCGCTTTGGCAACCACGACGCTCGTCAGACCAGGTAAAACGAAGTCAGCCGCGGCTTCCATTCCACCGGTCGAGGCTCTGATTACGGGTGATGGGCCTCGAGTGGATTTCGAGAAGTATAGAAAGATCCTCGTCTCCCCCGACGTCAATCCGCCGGAGCCCTTCCGCGGGTTTGGCGGCTACTGTGGGTGGCCGACGGTGTGCCGGCTGCAGAACGGCGACCTGTTCGTGACCTTCTCAGCCGGTTATTGGCACGCTTCCTGGCCCACCCCCTGGGACATTCCTCCTGAGGCGATGGAGCGCTGGAAACGGCCGGACCAGTCCTGGCTCTTGGACTGGGATGCGCCCGACGGCGGAAGAATGATGTGGATCCGCAGCCGGGACGGCGGAAAAACCTGGAGCCGGCCCCGTTCCTTTCCCGTAGTGCGTGGCGCGTATGTGATGAATCACGTGGTGCAATTGAGAAACGGAACGATGTTTGCAGGCGCCCGGATGGAAGCCCATTGGGGATACTGGAGACGGATGCCCGCGACACCCCTTGAATTTGCCCGGATTGCGGCCAACAGGCAGTCGGAAACGCTTATTTTTCGAAGCGATGATAACGGCGACACGTGGACGGAGGTGACCCGCTTCGTGGGACCGTTGTTCATGGACGCTCCCCACAGCATGTTCGAGGCCAAAGACGGAGCTCTGATGATATTGGCCGCCGGCTCACCCATTCCCGGGGGCGAGGGCTGGCCTAGCGAATTCCCTCGCTGGCTCATGCTCCTCATGCGCTCTGAGGACAAGGGCCGCACGTGGTCGACCGTGTCGGTGATCGGCAGCAATGACTTCGATGCGAACGAGGGCACGGCCGCCTACTTGCCGGACGGCAGCCTGGGCTTCCCTTGCAGACCGACCTCGGCCTGGTATCAGTCGTACGACGACGGGCGGACCTGGTCCCCGCCGCGTCTGCTCCTGACCGACTCGATCATCGAGGACCCCAACTTCGGAATTGAGTATCACGGGCCCAAGCTGTACAGAAAAGGGGCCGTGGTGGTGACGCCGGACGGAGTCTCCGTGGTCGTATTCGGAGGCCGCCACAAAGTCGGCGGCGGTACCCATCTGGTGGCGAACAACGGGGAGGTGATCTACAGCCGTGACAGCGGGAAAACCTGGGTGAAACCGGCGCCAGGACGTGGCTACACGTGTGATCCCAAGTCCTACTACCCCAGCGCCTGTGTTCTGGAAGACGGCTCCATCTTCATGGTGGGTCAGCGCGAAGGCTTCAAGAACAGATTCGGTCCCCATGGAGCCGAAGTGACGTCTGTCCGGTTTCGCATTAAGACGCCGGAGGAGGGAGAAGGCGTAGAACTCTTGCCGATAAGAGGTCGGGCTTGACCGTGGACGGAAACGGCGCCAATTGATCAAGGAACGTAAGTGATGGTTCCAGGTAACCCATTCGCCGGCTCGGGCCAGTGGTACAGGGGTAATGTTCACAGCCACACGACGAATTCCGATGGTCAGTTCAGCGTTGCCGAATTGGCTGCCTGCTATGACCGCAATGGCTACGATTTTCTGTTCGTCACTGACCACAACGTGGTAACGGATGTGAGCAAGAGCCGCTCACCCGGGATTCTGGTCATGCCCGGCGCCGAGATTCGCGTGGACTGGGAGGAAACCTTCCCGGCGGAGGTGCTGGCCCTTGGCATAGAACGGGTCAAGAATCACAAGGTCGCCCCACAGCGGGTTATTGGTGACGTTTTGGCACAGGGGGGACTTCCGTTTCTCTCGCATCCGTCCCTTAGCGGCGCCAATGCCACCGCCATATCACGACTCAACGGATTGGTCGGAATCGAGATCTTCAACGCTCCCAACTACTGGACCGGGCGCCGCGGTCTCTCGACCGCGCAATGGGACGAACTGCTCGCCAACGGCCACATGCTCTGGGGTGTGGCCAGTGATGATCGGCACAGTGGCCGGAAGCCGGAGTTGACTTTCGCGCCACTCGGAAAGCAGCCATTTCGCGACCAGTACGAAGCTTGGGTGATGGTCCGCGCCGAGTCGTGCACTGCACCGGCTATTCTTGCCGCCATGCGCCGGGGGCAGTTCTATTCGACGACGGGGCCACGGATCAAGGACATTGCCGTTGTAGACGGGGAGATCCAGGTTGAGACTTCACCCGTACGGTGGATTTGGTTCGCTTCTGTTCCCTACCTCGGCGTGCGCCGAGTGGCAGCGCCGGGCGAGAAACTGGCGCAGGCCCGGGCGCCATTGTTTGGGCTGGCCAGTCCTGACGGCGTTTCGGCCATGAACCGGAGATTCATCCAGCGCGGCTATTTTAAGAAGGAAAAGACGGTCGGCCACTATGTGCGGGTCGAGTTATGGGACGGGGAGGATGGCTATGCCTGGTCCAATCCGATTGACTTGAGCCGGCTGAATCAAGGACCGCGCTGATGTCATACCTGTAATCACTACCAGCCCACGGCGTATCCCGGGCGTCTCGGGTCGGCTCCACCCTGCAGAACGCCCCTGGCCTGATCGGCCATGATCGTGCAAACTCCGCCGGCCCGCCAGCTCCAGTCCGGCCACCAACTGACCCGGTGACCCAGCTCCTCGAGCTCTACGCCCGTCTCCCGACGTACTCGCGATTCCATTTTCAGCAGCCCTGGAAAACAGGAATGTGGTGCGAAAGAGCTGGGAAAACTGTAGGAAGCAAAACGGGGCGCTTCGACCGCCTCCTGGGGGTTCATACCGAAGATGAGAACATTGAGGAGGACCTGAAGCATGGCCTGTGGCTGCACATCCCCGCCCGGAGTACCGAACGGCATGAAAACGCCCCCGTTCCGCAACGCCAGGGCGGGGTTGGGCGTCAGGCGCGGTCTTTTCCCGGGAGCGAGACAAGCCGGATGACTCGGATCCAGACGCGACTGCGAGCCACGCGAAGAGACCGCCAGGCCGGTTCCCGGAATGATCGGTGTGTCGTAGGACACATCGCTTGGAGTGGCCGAAAAGGCGTTTCCGTCTCGATCAACGACGCAGACGTAGCTCGTGTCCCAGCCAGGCCGCTTTGGATTTCCAGCTTCGCCGGAAGAGTTCGCCGGTCCCCGCGACGAATCGGCTGGCGACTCACCGGCTGTGCCCAACCGGCTGGGCGGAGGCATCTCTACCCACGCCTGGTGTGAGCGGATGAGCCCTATCCGTTGGTTGGCGTTCCGCTCGGAAAGGAGTTCGGCCATAGGCACTTTGACATGGAGGGGGTCACCGTAGAAGTGTTCGCGGTCAGCGAATGCCAATTTGAGGGCCTCCGTCAAAATGTGCACATACGGCGCCGAGTTGTGCCCCAAGGATTTCAGGTCATAGGCCTCCAGCAGCTTGAGGGTCTGGAGCAGAGTCGGACCCTGAGACCATGGTCCACAAGCATAGATCTCAGTGTCCTGGAAGGTGATTTTCTCGGGTGGCTCGATTCTCACGCGAAAGTTGGACAGGTCCTGAGCGGAGAGGAGTCCACCATTCTCATGGTGGTATTGGACAATTCTTACTGCAATGTCCCCTCTGTAGAATGCATTTCGTGCCGATTGCAATCCTGCCAGACGTCCACGGCGCGATGCGCTCCGCTCCTCCTCAACCATGTACTGGAGAACGGCTCCTAAATCGTGTTGGAAAAAGATCTCTCCGGGTGTGGGGGGACGACCGCCAGGGAGAAAGACCTGGGCGCTGCTCTCCCAACGACGGTAGTCCTCCTCCGCCTCGCTAATCCGGGCGCTCATGAACGAGTGCATGGGGAAACCATGGGAAGCAAACCGGATGGCTGGCCCGGCCACCTGGCCAAAACTCATGCGCCCAAACCTCTCCAGCGCCGTAATCCAAGCGTCTGGGGCGGCTGGCACGACCGTTCGCAACAGTCCCTCCGGGATTCTTCCTCCGTGCTCCCTCCGGAACAGATCCACGCTGGCTGCCTGGGGCCAAACGCCCAGACCGCTGATGGTCACCACCTCCTGCTGGTCAGCCAAGAACAGAACAATGGGGGCGACGCCGGCGACGCTTACCAGGTCACTCTGCACGACACCGAGAGCGAGACCTGCTGCCACACCGGCGTCAACCGCATTGCCTCCCTCCTCCAGGATCTGCATGCCGGCCTGTGCCGCCAGATAGTGCCCGGCTACGACCATGTGTTCGGTCCCCATGACGACCGGCCTAAGGGAACGAAGCTCGTCTCTTGCTTCAGTCTTTTCAGTCAGACCGTGGATAGACACTGATCCTCCTCCTGGCTTGCCACCTCGACTGCCTGGAAATCGGTCATATATTGCTCCCAAACCTAACCGATCACTCGGGGCGGGATGGCTCCCGGCACGATTTTATATGTTATAAAGAGCTTAGGCTTACCCGAAGAATGAATCGGGCTGGGACCTTCGTTTTCAAATCGGCACAAGGAGGAGGTTCAGTGATGGGTGTTCAATTGACCCGCCGGCAATATCTGTCTGCGTCAGCGACCGCTTTGGCGGCCACCAGTCTTGTCAGTGCCGGCAAGAAGAAGTCGGCCGCGAGTTCCATTCCACCGGTTGAGGCCCTGATTACGGGTGATGGACCCCGGGTGGACTTCGAGAAGTATCGACAGATCATCGTCTCCCCCGATGTCAATCCACCGGAGCCGTTCCGCGGGTTTGGCGGTTACTGCGGGTGGCCGACGGTCTGCCGACTGCAGAATGGCGACCTGTTCATGACCTTCTCAGCCGGTTATTGGCACGCTTCCTGGCCCACCCCTTGGGACATGCCTCCGGAGGCCTGGGAACGCATCAAAAGGCCTGATCGGGAATGGCTCCTGGACTGGGATGCGCCCGAGGGCGGAAGGTTGATGTGGGTCCGCAGCCGGGACCAGGGGAAGACCTGGAGCCGTCCCCGGTCGTTTCCGGTGGTGCCTGGCGCCTACTACGTCGGGGACGTTGTTCAACTGAGTGACGGCACGATGATTGCGGGAGTCCGGCTGAAACCCCATTGGGGCTACTGGAACCAGATGCCCACGACGCCCCTTGAATTCGCCCGGATCATGGCCAACCGGCAGTCCAAGACCCTGATCTTTCGAAGCGACGACGACGGCCACACCTGGAAGGAGGTGACTAGGTTCGTGGGGCCCTTCGATATGGACGCCCCGTACAGCATGTTCGAAAGCAAGGATGGTGCGTTGCTGCTATTCGCCGCCGGCAGTTGCATTCCCGGGGGCAACGGCTGGCCCACCGAAGATCCCCGCTGGTTCATGGTCCTCATGCGCTCTGAGGACAAGGGCCGCACCTGGTCCACCGTATCGGTGATTGGGAGCAATGACTGGGATGCGGACGAGGGCACCGCCGCCTACTTGCCGGACGGGAGTCTGGCCTTCCCCTGCCGGCCGACGTCGGCTTGGTTTCAGTCCTACGACGACGGGCAGACCTGGTCGCCGCCGCGTCTGCTCCTGACAGACCCCATCATCGAAGACCCTGACTTTGGAAGCGAGTATCGCGGCCCCAAGTTGTACCGGAGGGGTGAACTGGTGGTGACACCCGACGGCGTATCGGTCGTGGTCTTTGGGGGTCGGCACAAACTCAGCAGCGACGATCCTCAGGTGCCGAACAACGGAGAAGTGATCTACAGCCGCGACAATGGGAAGACCTGGGTGAAACCGGCGCCGGGCCGCGGCTTCAAGTGTGATCCCAAGTCTTACTACCCCAGCGCCTGCGTTCTGGAGGACGGCTCCATCTTCATGGTCGGACAAAGAGAAGGCTTCAAAAACCGATTTGGCCCCCATGGATCGGAAGTGACTTCGGTCCGGTTCCGCATCAAAAAACCCGAGGAGGGTGAGGGCGTCGAACTTCTGTCCATTGGCGGACCGACTTGATACGGGGCGGGGGAGAGCCGGACGCTCCCCTGGTCAGGAAAAGACCAGCGAGGGCGCGCCCAGCTCGGTCGGTCCCCAGGAGGCTGCTCCGCAACAATCGCTGTTTCCTCAAAAAATGCGTCTTCTCCGATCACTCAACGGCGTGGTGAGAATTTCGGACTAGATTGGCATTTCGACGATCACTTCTCTGACCTTGATCGCTTTTCGCTGCCGGCCCTGCTCATCTCTGTACTGAAAGTCGGAATACGCAACGATGAACCGGTCGGATCCCGTGACGACCACATCCGTATTGCTGCAGCTGATGACCCTGGTTTGGGCGGAGCCGTGTCCGGCGTGGCTCAGGGCCATGCGCTCTTCTCTGGACTCGGCCATCAACTGCGCCTCCACGGGGCCCACCAGCGGAAAGGCATTGGTCCAGGTCCTTCCGCTGTCCGCCGAAGCGCGAACATGCACGCCTGGCCTCCCATACACGACCGCAACGGTGCCGTTGTCCAAGGTGCGCAAGTGGGGCGTGACGCTGAAGGGCGCAATCGCCTCCGGCCTGCTCCAGGTGTAGCCGTTATCCGAGGAGCGCGCCGCGGCCAGCGAATGCACCACCTTCGTAAAGGGACGCGTTCCCAGCGTGTTGCCCGCCATCCGGGTACGCATAATGCACAGTAGATCCCCGTCGGGCATCCTCTGCAGTGATTGCTCGCCGCAGCCGTACCCCCAATCGGCCAGCTCCAGCTGATCGGCGATCGTGCCACGGATTCCCCAAGTCTGTCCCCCGTCGCTGGAAGCGACACATTGGACGCGAAAGAACATACTCTGAATGCGTGGATCCTGACTGGCGAGTGGCCAGAGGAGCGTGCCGTCGGGCAGCACGACCAACCGGTCCGGCCACAGGACGGAGGCTGCATCCCGCGGCGTCGTTGAGATCATAGGCGCTATTTCATGCCAATCTCCTTTGGCGTCCGGGGCACCGATCGGGGTACGCAGCAGCAGGTCGGACGAGTCAAAATGAGCATATTCGTCCTGCCAGGGAGCATTCGGTCCTTTACGGCGCTTAACGGGGATCCGGGTCAGCCTCTCAGGCAGGTCGGCGTAACGATAATGAGCCGCAATCAGGCCAGGTTTCTTGGTTGTGAAGGCAAGTTTGAGACCAAGCTCATCCAGGCTGTGGAATTCCCGCGGCCGAGGTCCGTAGGTCGAATAATGATAGACATACTTTTCAGTGCCGAAGGCCACCTGCTCACCACTCGGCAGGGCAATGACATCTGGAGAGAAGTCCACCTGATCTTCCCGTATCGGCTGCCAGGATTCTCCATTATCCCGGGAGACGAAGAATCGGGTGGGCTCGCGTTCCCCGACGTCGTTGGCGTCCTCACCCACGTTTACTGCCAGGTACAGCTCTCCGCCCGGGGCCCTCCACATGTCCGGAAAAGCGTAATAACCCCAACGCAGATCGCCTGGGGGACCCAGCATGACTATTACCGGCGGACCCAGCTCGACGCGTGGTGCCCGGGCGGCCAGCTCCTTCTCCGTGGTTTCTACGCCGGTCTGGCAGTTGCTCAGAACCGAGAGACAGAGCAAGCTGGCGGCAATTGTTCTCTTCATCGTCTTATCCCCTATTGAGAATGCTCGGTCAGAAAGGACAAAACACGTTTTCTCGTCATGGTTTCGGCAGCGGAGGATTGGAAGGAAATGTGGCGATGCTGAATTCGTCCAAATCAATCATGCCCTTCGGCTGATCCAAAGGATCCACTTCAACCAGAATGAATCCGAAAACGTAAATTTTGCCGTTGCCCAGAACGTATGGAAGTGATCCGTCTCCAAAGCTGAGACTTTGTCGAATCTGGATCTTCTTGCGCAGACCTCCGTTTATCAAACCCAAATAGGTCCACTTGCGCTCGTCGGGTTCCAATTGGAACTCCACATCGTGCCACTTCCCATCCGTCAAGTGGGCTTCCAGCGGGACCGAGGTCAGTGCCCACCAGCGGTGTCCCTCCCGCCGAAGAGAACTGACGGTGGATCTGGGCCGTTTGTCTGCCGGAGAGGTGTTGCGAATCGGAGGAGCACTTCCCCCCAGCCAAAAGTACAGTTTGGTTCCCTTCAGCTCCACGTCTCGCCCGCGCAGGGACACCCTGACGATGGCATTGCGCAGGTCCTGACCCACCACCGGACTTGGTTCTCCCGGTCTTCCCTGCTTCTCAGGCTCCGTGTATCGGTTGGCGATCAAGTGCAGCCAGCCGAAGTGGCCGTGATTGTCATCGAAGTACCAGGGCGACTCGGAATAGGCGAACCCACCCGAACGGCCTCCTCTCTCACGCCACTTCAGAAAAACCGGCTCTCCGTAGAAGCCCAGGATATTGCGATGCCAAGTGACGCCACGGGTATGGGTCTTGTCTTTTCCCACGTGCCAGGCTTCCGGTCCCCGGTCAAAGCCGTGCGCAGCTACGACGTTCCCCAATGCCGGCTTTGCACCTGCCGCTTGGCCGGCCACAGGATGGAACACTGATGTGAAGAAAACCACGAGTCCTATTTTCTTGGTCAAATTTTGTTTCATTAGCCACCTGTCTGACCGGAGCGTGAAATTATGTTCCTCACTCCTCGCCGCTGAGGGTGATGCTGAATTGATCGATGTCGATCTTTCCGGAGGGAGGATCCAGGGGATCCACATCTACGAGAATAAAGCCCCAGTTGTAGAGTTTGCCGTCGCCCAGAACTTCTTCCAATGTCCCCTGCCCAAAGGAAAGACTTTGAATCACGCGGATCCTCTTTCGCAGCCCACCATTGATCAACCCCATGAAGCTCCATTTGCTTTCATGGGGATCCAGTGTGAAGCTGACGTCGTGCCAATTTCCATCCGTCAAGTAACCCTCGAGAGGAACGGAGGTCAAAGCCCAGCATCGGTAGACCCAGGGGCCTTTCGCGGGAGGAGCCTGATTCCAATAGTAGAACCTGGTTCCCTTCAACTGCATATCTCTCCCCCGCAGCGAGAGTCGAACCGTGGCATTCCGTACGTCTTTCCCGGTCGTCGGCGCCGCTTCGTCCACCGGGTATGTGGACCAGCCCGTGCGCTTGCCGAAGACCAGGTACAGCCACCCGAATTCTCCGTGGTTATCGTCGAAGTACCAGGGTGATTCGGCAGTGGCGTATCCTCCGGAGCGTCCGCCGCTTGGGCTCCACTTCAGAAACACAGGCTCGCCGTAATAGCCAAGAATGTTGCGGTGCCAAGTCTCTCCCTGGGTATGGGTCTTGTTTTTCCCGGTAGTCCATCCTCCCGCTCCCTGATCGAAGCTTTCTCGGAAAATGACCTCGGCCGGCAAACTGAGTGTGATCAGCAGAAAAACACCCAACCAAACGGAGTATTTGCCCACTCCCCTCATCTTTCCCTCCTATTGGCTCGAAAAAAGTGGTCGCGACCGTTCACGCTCGGGTCCTCAATGTGCTTCCACCTCCAATAGATGAAGAGTCCCTTTCTCAGCATGATGTAGAAAAGCCGGGTTGAAGCGGCAGTCCGGGCCGCGCGCTCAAGCGACGCAAGGCGGTCGTAAAGTCAATGCCACCAGTCTTGGCGCCGAGTCCGGCAAATTGAGATAGCGGTTCAAGGAGGTAGCTCGATCAAGGTCTCGGCCAGCGCAAAGACGCAGGAACTGCGAGCTCCCGGCAGGTAAGGCTCCCAGATGTCTCTCAAGAACGGGTTTCCCGGAATCGGCTGACCGTCGACTTCGACTGAGGCCCGCTCGGTAAAGAATAAAGCTGTGAAATGTTCGGTGCCGGGACGAAAGGTGCCTTGGGCGATAACCGGTGGCTCCGTAACCCACCATCGGGCCACGATTCGGTGCTCGTGGGTTTCGATGACCCAGGCCGGGTCCCTTCGGATGTCTCCTTCACGAAAGAAACGAGCTTGCACAATGGGAGCCTTCGGATCCTGGAACGTGCTTCGAATCAGGAAATTGTCTTGGGTAAACCTCCCTACCTCCGGGACATCGACACATATCAGGCTCAGCTGGCGGTCCGCCCGAATGACGATCTGGGCCGTATTACCTTCACCGGCCGGACTGTAGCGTGTGTGGTAGAGGCTCACCCAGGCGCTGGGAATCTCGCCTTCCGGAGACTGGAGGCCGTTGATCCAGTGCTCGCCCGACCACAACAGACGGCCCGGGTTGATTTGTACGGGTTTGGTCTGTTCCGATTCAGCCACGAGAATCTGAGTCCCCGGTTCGTGATAAGCTTCTTCCAGGGAGTATAAATTATAAATGTTTGAGAACAAAGTAAAGACGCTTTTGGCCGAGGGGAAGGCTGCCTGGGGAGCAGGACTCCCCGACCGGTCCGATTTCATTGCCAAACTGACTGTGGATACGGGCATCGACTTTCTCTGGATCGATACGGAACATCGACCCTATGACGCGACCGATATCCCATGGATTCCGGTGCTTTGCCGGATGAAGGGGTGTGTTCCCATCGTGCGGGTGGCCGGACTGGATCCGCAACTCATAAAGAAGGCTCTCGACGTCGGTGCTGCGGGGGTGATGTTGCCCCAGATCAACAATGCCGAAGAGGCCCGCCGGGCTGTTCAATATGCCAAATATCCTCCCGAAGGCTCACGCGGCGTCTCCCCCTGGTGGACTTTCTTCATGGACGTTTCCTATGAAGAGTATCTGCCGGCGGCCAATCAGGAGACGTGTGTCATCGTGCAAATTGAGAGCCGCGAAGCGATCGACAACCTGGAGGAAATTGCTGCCGTCGAGGGAGTCGACGTGCTCTTTGCCGGCCCCTTGGACATTACTGCGGCCCTGGGTCATATCGGCCAATTGGAGCATCCCGAGATTCAAGGCTTCTTGGAGGAATTTCCCCGCCGGGCCGCGAGTTGCGGAAAAGCCAGCGGCATCACCTTGAGAGGATTCGAGGCCGGCAGAAAGGCCTATGATGCCGGGTACCGGTTCATTGTGATCGGTGGCCTTATCATTCAGGGCATTGAGGGCTTGAAGGCAGATCTGGAGAGATTGAGAGCATACGCTCGCGAATCGGCGTCCTCGTAGGGACAGGGTGAATCGTCCCGTGGTGAGAGTCCCGCGTAGCACCGAGACCGGCGGCGCACTCGCCGAACAAGACGCGACGAGGGCGCGAACTCGACCGTTTATGACCTGGGAATTACGCCGTCCGCGGTGGCGCGGACCCGGTCGAATGCCGTGTCGACTATTGACCACGGCTGCAAGAGCTGACGCAGCAGAAAGCAGGATGCGCGTCAACTTTGCGAGGCAAAGGGAACTGGGGTGAAACGCAGTATCTGGCGACCCGTCAAGGACGAGGTTGTATCCGATTTTGGAGCGGTTGTGACCTCCCATCCCTTGGCTTCCGAGGTGGGGGTCCAAATCCTGTCTGAAGGTGGAAACGCCGTTGACGCCACGGTTGCCATGGGTTTCTGTCTGGCCGTGGTGGAGCCCTGGGCCTCTTCCATTGCCGGTCACGGGCAGATGCTCATCCACATGGCCGAGCAGCAAGCCAGTCTGGCCCTTGATTTCAGCCATCGTGCTCCGGCGGCTGCCACTCCCGAGATGTACCGCGTCATCGGTCGAACCCGAGAGGTAATCGGGCTTTTCGAGGTTGAGAATCGGGCCAATGTCTCCGGCTACGAGGCGATCGGCGTCCCCGGCGTCACTGCGGGCCTGTGTCGAGCGCACCAGCTCTATGGAAGCCTTCCTCTACAACGACTTCTGGAGCCGGCGATTCATTACGCGGAGCAGGGGTTTGTCGCCAACTGGCTGACGACGCAGCAGATTGCCGAAGTCATGGGAGATTTCGTGAAATACCGGGTTCCCGCGCGGATCTTTCTGCGGGATGGATATCCTCCGGTCAGCGGCGTGGATCGGGTGATACAAGCCGATCTGGGCCAGGTTCTGCGACTGATTGCCCGTCAAGGCGCGAGGGGCCTGTATCGCGGAGAACTGCCGCACACCGTTGAAGCGGACATGAAGAAGAATGGCGGTCTGCTCAGGGCGGAAGACTTCGGCCGTTACGAAGTCGTGGCGACAGAGCCGGTGACAATCAGGTGCCGGAACCACGAGATCCTGGGAATGCCCGGACCCAGCGGGTGTACGACGACTCTGCAAGCCCTGAAGATTCTCGAGCATTTTGATTTAGCTGAACTGGGACACAATTCCGCCGAATACCTTCATCTTGTGATTGAGTCCACTCGCCACGCTTTCGCCGACCGATACCGTTTTCTCGGAGATCCCGACTTTGTACCGGTCCCTGAAAAAGCTCTCTTGTCTACTGACTATGCCCGGGACGTCGCCCGGCTGATCGATCCCGCAAGAACGGCTTTTGCGCAGGCTTCGGATCAACCCTGGGTCAGGTTTGCCGACAGGGCTCTGCACCGGCCCTGGCGCTATCAGGAAGGCACGCCCATTCTGGAGGATCCTCCTCCTTCCCCTCCGCAGGACGACCAGTGCACGACTCACTTTTCCGCGATCGACAGACAGCGAAACATGGTTTCCTGCACCCAGACGGCCGTCAGCCGGTTTGGCTCCCGTGTCATCACATCCGGGACCGGACTCCTCTTCAGCAGCGGGATGGTGGTCTTCAATCCGGTTCCGGGATCGGCCAACTCAATTGCCGGCTTCAAACGGGGACTCAACAACATGGCGCCGCTCCTGCTGCTCAAAGAGAGAAAACCCTTCGCCAGCCTGGGCGCTGTCGGCGGGAGACGGATCATCAGTTGCAACACCCAGATCGTGCTGAACCTCATGGACCGGCAGATGAGCCTTCAACAAGCCATCGCCGCTCCTCGCGTGGATACTTCGGAAGCCGTCACCCTTGCCGACTTGAGACTGGATCCTGAGTGCCGGGAAGGATTGGCCAGGATCGGACACGAAGTCGAAGTTGTGGAAGAGTCTCCGTCTCTGGATTCCGGTTTTGCCAGGCCCTTGGGCATAATGGTTGACCCCATAACGAACCGCATCCGGACGGGCGTGGATGTCTTTCGCATCTCCGAAGCTCGAGGGATATAGCGGAAGCATAATTCGCACTCACCGTCGCCGGAAGCCCAGTTGGTCGACGCGGCCGGTGCCTCAGGCACTACTGCGACTTGGATAGCCTTTACTCGGATGCGACGATTCTGAATTCATCAATGTCGATCTTGCCCTGCGGGAGGTCTCGAGGATCGATACCGCAGAGCAGAAAGCCAAAGTTCCAATGCTTGCCGGCGAGGATCCCTTCGAGAAATCCGTCCGCCATGGTGCGACTCTGAATCACCCTGATCTTCCTGGCCAGACCTCCGTTGATCAAACCCAGTTGGCTCCATCGAGTTTCGTCGGTCGTGAGCTGAAAGGACACGTCGTTCCATTGACCATCGCGTAGCGCGTCCTCCAGAGGCTCGGATGTCAGGGCCCAGTTCACCAAGGCGGGTTTTGTATAGTAGCCACTGCGTCCGCCCTCTCCTTGAATCCAAAAATACAGTTTCAAGTCGTTTACGGCCAAGTCGCGGCCCCTCAGCGAGAGCTCTACCCGGGCGTTACGGAGATCTTTGCCCTGAATGCCGATATCTTTTGTTTGGCGAACCCGGAGGACGATATGAAACCAAAAGAACTCTCCGTGGTTATCGTCGAAGTACCAGGGTGAAGAGGAGGTAGCATAGCCTCCTGATCGACCCCCCTGGGGGGTCCATTCCAAGGGAGCTCCCCAACCCATGTACCCCAAAATGTTCTTGTGCCAAGTCTCAGGACCTCGATTGATTTCCGTATTCTTGCCCACCGTCCAACCTTGCTGAGGTCCCGTGGAGCCGTTCCCTTGGTCAAAGGTTTCGCGGTAGATCACCTCGCCAGCCAGCCAGGTTGCGGTCATGACGGTGATGAAAAAGATTTGCAAACATCGGGGCATCGATTTCGTCCTCTGTCCATTTTTTTAATTTATAGCAGAATTCAGTTTCCGGTACCGTCCTCCTGATTTCCCCTTGCTCAAGATCCAAGAAGGGGGGAAGTATGAAAAATCGAAGGGTCTTTCTGCAAGGCATCGGGGGAGTTGGGCTGTGGACCTCTGCGACTTTACCGTCCGCACGAGGTAGCCGGTTCTTGCAGCCGGAGATCGTTCGCGAGAGAACGAAGGCAAGATTGCAAAGGCGCCCTATCATCTGGAACAACGATGGCAGCGACATTCAGTCGATCGCTTACGCTGGTGGAAAATGGCCGATTCCTCTGGAATCGGTCGAGCAGTTCTGGGACGGAACCTTGCGATTCTTGGAGGGCACGTCCGTGGAGACCATCCTCTACTGCGCGCGCACCAATGAGCCGGATTGGGAGTTCCCGACAAAATACATTGAAGTGTTGGGGCCGAATCCGGTCCAGCATGTCGTCGACTTCGCGCGCAAGCACCAGAAGGAGTTTTTTTTATTCCATCCGCATGAACGATGTGCACTGCTCGCGCTACGTTCCGAAAGCCGGATACTGGTCCTCCCTCAAGCTGGCCCATCCCGAACTCCTGCTTGGCTATATCTCACGTACCCACTGGGAGGAAATGGTCGTCCCTTGGCTGAATCGATTCATGCCCATCGAGGAGCAGCGTTGGAAAACGAAGCTGTATGACCCCGAGAAGGAGAGGGAGCTTCTCAGGCAATCGGAAGCAGCGCACCCCCTGAAGGACATGTTTCAAAGGGAGGGCGTGGCTTCGCGCGATCTGTGGTTCTGGGGCGGTTTGGATAGACGACGCGGGCTGGGTTGAATTCAAAATCGATCCGCGGAACTTGAAAAAAGGCAAGAACACACTTCGGGTAACTGTCGAACCTCCCCCTCGGGGTGACCCCGCCGAGCCCGTACAGATCGTAGATGTTCGCATCCGACTCGGTTACAGTTGATGCAAAATCCCCTGGCCGCATACTCACAGACCCGGGACGGGCCAGGGAAGGGTTCCCCGCCCAGTACCGGCCAGATCAAGATGAGGTAACCAAGACCATCATGAATGCTCTCAGAATCTTGGATCAAGGCGTCCTGTACCGCAATCCCCATCCGGGTCATCGGGCCATCATCGCCTACGCTCCTTGCGTGCAGCCGCTCTCAGGGAAGGAATTGATCTGCGTCTTCCGATATGGCCAGGCCATGTACTCCCGCGACGGGATGATTCACCAGCTCCGGTCCAACGACGGAGGAGAGACGTGGGAGCACGAGGGTCCCATTCGCGACCGCTTCCGCGACGACAGCCACTACAATTACCGGGGCGCCCAGATCACGATGCTCCATGACGGCAGCTTGGTGATGAAGGTGAATCGAGCGGAGCATTCCGACCCGGACCATTTCTATTTCAACCAGGAAACTGGCGGCATTAGTCACTGCCAGACCCTCTATCTCCGCTCCTTCGACGGGGGCAGGACCTGGTCCGACCCGCCGCAGGCCAGCTTGCCGCCCCTGCCTTCCGGACTGGAGCCGGCGGCGGACGGTCCCGCCATCGTACTGGAAGACGGAAACTGGATGCAGATCTTCGAGACTTGGAAGTCCTACGATAATGCCGGCCCTCACTTGAACAAGACCTTCGCCCTTTTCTCCAGCGACGCCGGCAAGAATTGGGGCGACTGGGTGGACGTGGCCGATGGGACCGCCGAAGACCGCTCCTATTCCCATGGGAGTTTCATCCGCTTGTCCAATGGGCGGCTGCTGGGCTCTCTCTGGACCGGAAACCTGGCAATGACCCAGTTCTTCGATCTCCACTTCGTGACCTCTCTGGACGCGTCGGGAAGGACCTGGAGCCGTCCTCGGGCG
This sequence comes from Acidobacteriota bacterium, assembly GCA_028875135.1. GTDB lineage: Bacteria > Acidobacteriota > Terriglobia > Versatilivoradales > Versatilivoraceae > Versatilivorator. The sequence goes on along the minus strand of JAPPFQ010000091.1, from coordinate 4,322 downwards.
TCGAAGATCCCGGGGCAGACCAGTGGGCTGGTAGAGATGGGCGCGGGCCGGCTGGTTCTGGTCTATTCCCACCGGGAAAATACGGACCAACCCGGCATCAAGCTCATCTTCTCCGAGGATGGGGGAGAGACCTGGAGCCAGGATCCGGTGGTGGTCTGGGACGCCTACGGCAAGGAGGCGCTAGGCGTGCCCCGGACCGACCGATATCCCAGCAGTCATGACGTCATCGCCTACGGGGCTCCCCAGATCATCGGCCTGGCCGCGAATGAGCTGATGGTCAGCTTCTGGTGCACGCAGTCGGGCGACACCCATGCGCGTTACTGCAGGTTGAGGCTGGAGGGGGACTGACCTGAAACTTGGAAGCAGGTGGTTTTGAGAAATGCCGATGCATCTCTTTGAAGGCCCGGGCCAATGGTACCGGGGCAACGTCCACAATCACACCACCAATTCGGACGGTCTCTTTGGCCTGAACGAACTGGCGACGTGGTACACCCGCCACGAATACGATTTCCTCTTCGTCACCGACCACAACCTGGTCACCGACGTCAGCGGGCACCCATCCCGCGAGATCCTCGTCCTGCCGGGTGCCGAGATCGGGGTCAAGTGGCAGGAGACCTTTCCGGCCGAGGTCCTGGCCCTGGGAATTCAGCGGATGGCGAGCCATATGGCAAGTCCACAGCGAGTCATCGATGAAGTGCTGGAGCAGGGTGGAATCCCCTTTCTCTCCCATCCTTCCCTGAGTGGTATCTCTTCCGCCGCCGTTTCCCGATTGAAGGGTCTGGTGGGAATCGAGATCTTCAACGCGCCCAACCACTGGAACGGACGCCGTGGCGATTCCACCGCCCAGTGGGACGAATTGCTGGCCGGGGGGCACAGGCTCTGGGGCGTGGCCAGCGACGACCGGCATAGTGGGGTCCGTCCCGAGTTGACATTTGCACCCCTGGGTCGGCAGCCGTTTCGTGATCAGGCCGAAGCTTGGATTATGGTCTGGGCGCGGACTCGGACTTCCGCCGAAATCTTGGAGGCTATCCGGCAGGGCCGCTTCTACTCCACGACCGGGCCTCGAATCGAGGAGATCGCGGTAGAGGACGGCGAGATCCGGGTGAAGACCACGCCCGTTCGTTCGGTCTGGTTCGCCTCGTCACCCTGGCTGGGCGTCCGTCGGGTGGCGCCAGCGGGTGACCGCCTGACGGAGGCCCGTGCACCGCTTTCGGCCCTGGCCACTCCCGGCAAGATCGCGGAGATGACCGATCGATTTCTGGATCGGGGCTATTGGGAGCGGCCTCGAGTCGTGGGATGTTACGTCCGGGTCGAGCTGTGGGACGGCGAGGACGGTCGTGCCTGGTCCAATCCAATCGACCTGAGCCGGGAGGGGTAACCGCCGCCGCTTCCGAACGACGGTTCACGGTGAGACGGTTCGCGGTGAAATGGACTCCCCACTGAGGTAGGATGTCCACAACTCGATTCCCACATCTCGGATCTTTTCTTGTGGGAGGAAGAATGGCGACGAGGCCTCTCTCTAACTTCCTGCTGGTTGCTGCCGTGTCCGTCCTCTGGCTGGCCGCCGTCCCGTCCTGGGGACGCACGCTGAGCCAGGGAGGAGAGGAAGCCGCCCGGCGGGAGGAACGAGAAGATTATTTCCGAAGATGGCTCAGGGAAGACGTGGTCCACATCATCACGGACGAGGAGGAGGGTGTCTTCCAGCGTCTGACCACCCCCGAGGAGAAGGACGCCCTTCTGCGCACGCCCGGCGCCGGTCTGACGCTGGCCGAGGAGCTGGGACTGACCACCAAGGCCCAGCGTCCCTTCTTCTCTCCGGGCAACCGCGAGAACTATCCCCGGATGACGCGCCGGGCCAAGGACAGTCCGTTCGCCCACTATGAAACCTATGCCAGGATCCAGGCTCGACGGGCGCGGATACGGCCGAAGTGACGGCGTGATGCGTCTCACTATTGGCGTGTGACAAGCGGGAAGCTGCTTTGCCGAATTGCCGGGCTGAGGCTGGGCCTGCCGGCCCTCCGGGAGGACTGAAAAGAAGAGTTGAGCGGACCGTTTCCGGTGTCGGAAACCGAGAACAGATGCGCAAAGACAAAGAAGTGGCAAGAACGGGTGTCCTGATTCTCCTGTGCGCTTTGGGCAGTTGCACCCATGACGCAGGGGAATCGGAAAGTGTTTCCGCCGTTCCGGAAGTGACCCTCGGTGAGCCGGTGATCGTGGCCGTGAGTCCGCCCGGCGAAAAACGCTGGGGATTTTACCAATTCCCCGATATGTGGCGGGGCCGCGGCGGCCAGATCTATCTGGCGATGAACGTGGGGGAAGATGCGGAAGTCGGCGTACACCAGCCGACAAAGTTTTTCGTCTCCCGGAATGAGGGCCGGTCCTGGCAGCCGATCCCCGAGAATCAAGTCGATTTCTCACCCGATATCCTGACCCTGCCGACCGGAGAGCAGGTCGCTTTCGGTACTGAGAAGTACGTCTATCATTACTCCAGCTACGGTCACCGGAATCGAGAAGAGATCTCCCTTGACGAGTTGGGGTTGAAACCGGTCATGACCTTTCGAGACGCCTGGAATGTCCAGGTTTTCTCCTACTATCGGTACGTCGATCTGCCCCAGCGGGTCCGTCGATTTCCCCTGACGGCACGTGCCAATCCTGACGCTCCCTGGCAAAACGAGTACGGTACCGTTGAACCTTCGGACCTGCTCTTGAGTGTCCTGGTCCAGGCAAGAGATGCCACCGGGGAGTGGCATGATTTGCCACGAGTGGTGAGAGTCAGCCCTTATTATCAGGCTGGCAGTATTTTCCGGCCGCCGGACTGGCCCAAGGTGGTCCTGGCCCTGGCGGACGGCAGTCTTCTATGGGCGCACTCGACGCAAGATCCACGCTTTGAAAGGACGTTTTTTCGGGTTCAGTGCCTGGCCTCGAGCGACGGGGGGCGAAGCTGGCGAGTCCGCGGGACCATTGCCGACCAGGCCGGTCTGGCGACCTTCGGATACGGCTGTGGTGAGCAATCGATCGAGCGGATGCCCAATGGCGACCTATTGTGCGTCATGCGGACTCAGTTGGGTCGCGATCCCAAGGCCAGCAACCATTTGGCGGCGGCTCGCTCTTCCGATGGCGGGCACACCTGGACGCCGCCGCGCGAGTTGGCTGCGTTCAGTGTCACTCCACATCTTCGCCGTCTGGAAAACGGAGCGGTGGCGGTGGTCTACGGCCGACCCGGGGTGCACGTTCGGGCCTCGGCGGACAGCGGCCGGACTTGGAGCAGCGCGCACTCCCTGGTCGGGCCAGCCGAGACGGAGCTGCTGGCGATGTCCCCTGAGGATCGGTGGGACTTGAGCGGGAAAATCAGCTGCAGCAACACTGACGTCGTTATCACCGGTGCGGATCGTTTCCTGGTCGCGTATTCGGACTTCCGCTATCTGGACGTCCAGGGCCGCCAGCGCAAGGCGATCAAAGTGAGAGAAGTGATTGTAAATTAAGTGAACGGTCGGCACGTCGCTGACGTCGCAGAGAAGGCTGGGTCATCAACGTGTCTCTTCTGACTCTACTTGAGCCGCACGACTCACCATGATTCGAACAGCATAGATTACATTCCACTCCGGGGAGTCCCGCGGAACACCCTTCCAACCCCCGGGGATACGATCGTAAACCAGGAAAATCGCGCCGGGTTCCAGCTCGATCATGTCCACATAGGCCGAACTAGTGTGAACTTCCAGCCTGTTTGACCCATATTTTCGCTACAAGTCATTGATTTGAAAAGGTTTGTCTCGAAATTCGTTCCGTAGAATGTACCCATGTATTGAATTGACATGGTTTTCCGTTGTCTCTGTTTGACGAAATCAACCTGGTCGAGATCCGTTCGGACGCCTACCCCGATGAGCGATTGATGGTCTGCCGCAATCCGCTGCTGGCTCGACAGCGGACTCGGAAGCGCCAGGAAATGCTCTCGAAGACCGAAGAGCTGCTGGATGAAATCGTCGCGGCCACCCGGCGGGACCGCCGTCCTTATCGGGGTCGGGAGCGGATTGCGCTACGCGTCGGCAAGGTCGTGAAAAAGTACAAGATGGCGAAGCACTTCGAGCTCGACATCACCGAGGAGTCCTTCACCTACGAGAGAAACACCGAGTCCATCGCCGCCGAGGCGGCCCTGGACGGTCTTTACGTCATCCGCACCAGCCTGCCGGCCAAGGAGATGGGCGCCGAGGCGACCGTGCGCGCCTACAAGGGGTTGAGCGTCGTCGAGCAGGCCTTCCGCAGCTACAAGACCGTGGACCTGAAGGTGCGCCCCATCTACCACTGGAGCAATGACCGGGTGCGGG
>JAPPFQ010000296.1 GCA_028875135.1 Acidobacteriota bacterium | reverse complement strand
TCGACGGTCCCTCCTTTTCGCCTCCCTTGAGAAGAGCCTCGACCGTCTCCATGACCAGCCCGCTCTGGGCGGATGCACCCTGGTGACAGGCGATGCAACGAGCCTCGAAAATAGGCTGAATGTCTGCTTCGAAGCTGAGCCTCTTTTCTTCCCCACGGAGTGGGACAGCCACGAGGTGAACGGCAATAGCAATGAGAACTGCCAGGTAGCTCATGCGACCCCCAAACCACTTGTCCCGGCAAGTGCGTGACAACAATACAGGCACCACGGAATTTACTTTTAAACGCTTTTGCATTTTATACCTGCCGATGTCACCGGTCAAATTTTGTTGGCCTATTTTGTGGGTATTTATGCTTCATTTTGAATTTTTTCGAATTGCCCCGGGCGGCGCGCGCCATACTTGATTTCCATGCCTTACTGAGATAAGATTTTTGTAAGGAGAGTCGTCATGATCGTCAAGATTACATCCAAGCGCCAGGTCACCTTCCCGGCTCGGGTGCTGGCTGCGCTGGGCGTGGGCCCCGGTGACCGACTCGAACTGCAGGAAAGCCCCGAGGGCTTCATTTTGCGGCCGCGGCGGATCGACACTTCGAAACTGGCCCCGCTCAGAGACAAAATTCCACCCGGACATCCCCCATTCGACATTCAGAAATTCCGAAGTGAGCCCTATGACCCGTCGTTACGGGATTGACACCTCGGTGCTGGTGCGGCTGTTGACAGGTTCGCCGGCGAGCGAATACGAGCGCTGCGAACGACAGTTGATTGCCCTGGTAGAACACGATGGCGCCGAGGTCTTCGCTTCGAACCAGGTGATCGGAGAGGCATTTGTGGCCGTTCAGCACCATTACGGGTTTAATGGCGCTGACGCTCGATCGGGTCTGCTGAGCATCCTTACCAGCGGTCTGGTCACACCGCTGAGTGGGCGCTCGGTCATCGTCGCCCTGGAAACATCCGGCGGCCCCGGCCTATTTGACCGCCTCATTGCTGACGAGTACGCTCGCGCCGGCCTGCAGGTCCTGACGCTCGACAGACGGATGGCTACCCTACCCGACGTCCAGCGCCTGTAGGAAAAGGCGCCCTCGCCATCAAGCTTACTCGGGCTTGGCGGCCACGAAGGCCATGCCGATCCTGGTGGTTCCGGGTGAATCGGGAACCTCCATGGTGGCCCGGGTCGGAGGATTCTCAGGAAAGTAGTTCCGATAGGCGGCATTCATTCCGCCATAGTCCTCCCAGTCCTTGAGGTAGACCCTGGCCTCGACCACGTCGCTCATGGCGAACCCGCCGGCCTCGTAGATCTGCTTCACCCGGTCCAGGCAATCGTTCACCCGCTCTTCCACCGTCTCCTTGGCGCTGAACACCCCGGCGATGTACATGGTGTTTCCCACCTTGAGGCCGCGGCTGTAAGCGCTGCTCGGCCCCATGCCTTCAGGCAGCACCGGTGTTTTTTCCTCCCGGCTGGCGATCATGGTGATTTCGACGGGTGAACCGAGCGGAATGGCCGAGACCAGAATGGGTACCCGGGCCGGCTTGGGATCGGGCACCATGGAAACGTAGGTCTCGCTCATGGGTCCGAAATAGTCGCCGCTGGTCATGAAGACCTCGGTCGAGACCACGTTGGAGAAATCCATCCCGGCCGCCTTCAGCACCGTCTCGATATTCTTGAGGGTTTGGGTGACGTGGGCCTTGATGTCGCCTTCGACCAGTTTGGGTGGCGCCGATCCCGGAATGACCCCGGCCTGACCCGACACGAAGAGGCGGCCGCCCGCCAGCACGCCGGGACTGTAGGGCGCCTTGCCGGGCTCGGTCCCTTCGGGATAGACGTACTGCTTCTCTCCCCGCACCGCCACCATGGCGATTTCCACCCTGGCTCCCAGCGCCAGCTCCGAAACCGCCACGGTGGTGCGGCTGGGAAGCTTATCCTGGTCGAGGAAGGAGCGATAGATCTGGCTCATCGGGCCGATCTCGGTCATATCGATCAGCCAGACGTGGGTGGCCACCACGTCGGAGAAGCTGTACCCCTTGGCCTCCAGTTCCCGCTTCAGATTCTCCATGGTGACCTTGGTCTCCGCCTCGATTCCCGAGGCCATCTCGCGGGTCTCCGGGTCCAGTCCCACCTGGCCGGACAGATAGAGCGTGTCACCCACCTCGATGGAGGAGCTGAAGGGCGGCCCCGCCGGCGCCGGCTCTTCCACCGGCGCCTGTTGACAGGCGGCCAGGCACAAGACTCCGAAAGCACACAAGACCGTCAGCCCGAGCAAATCTCTCTTGGTCATCTGCAATACTCCTCCATGATCGCTTTCTGGCTCAATCCATTGACTGCAACCGGGCCTCCCCGACCGTCGGATGATGTCGAGCCTCGCCCTGAGTTCAGTGCAGAATCTATCACAGCCCCGGCCCCTCCGGGGGGTTATCTGGTGGTTGGAGTTATCCGGAGCCCGAACAGGACAATCCCGGTTGGCGTCGGGTGCGCAATCCAGTAGTATGGAGTCCCCTGGTTCAGCCGACCCCATCCCGACGGCCCTCGCGCCCGATCCGAGGCCGGGTCCGCGGGTCTGATATCCAGGACATCGTTTCCACTTCTCCAGGAGCCAATCGACATGGGAAAGGACTCATCTTCTGTAATCGCCGCCGTCACCTCCGCGAGCGACTTCGAGGTTCTCCCGGAAGACGCCGAACTGTTCCGAAGCCAACTCAGGAGCTTTGTCCCACCGAAGGCCTTTGACGCCCATGCCCATTTCTACGAGCGTTCCCACATCGGGCCGACCTATGCCGACAGCTATCTCAAGGATGCCCCCGACCCCGGCGGCTGGGCCGCCTACCGGCGCCAGGTCTCGAAGTGGATGGGGGACCGGACGGCCCAGGGCGGACTGTTTTTCGGCATGCCGCGCCGGGATGTGGACATGGCCGGCGCCAACCGATTCCTGGCGGCCGAGACCGGACGGGAAGAGCGGCTGAAAGCCCTGATGCTGGTCCATCCCCAGGACGATCCCGACCGGGTGGACGCCCAGATTGCCTCGGAGGGATTCGTGGGCATGAAGGTCTACCTGGTCTATGCCGACAGGGAGGACCCCTACAATGCAGAGATCGAGGAGTTCCTTCCCGAGTGGGCCTGGGAAATCGCCCACAAGCGAGGCCTGGCCATCATGCTGCACCTGGTCAAGCCGCGAGCCATGGCCGATCCCGCCAATCAGAACACCATCCGCCGGCACTGCATGCGCTATCCGGGCGCCAATCTCATCCTGGCCCACTGCGCCCGCAGCTTCAACGCCGGGCACGCACTGGAAGGCCTGGAGTCGCTGCGCGGACTGGACAACGTCTTCTTCGACAACTCGGCCATCTGCGAGCCCCAACCGGTGGAAGAGATCCTGAGACTCTTCGGACCCAGCCGGCTCCTTTTCGGCACCGACTTCCCGGTCTCCGAGCTGCGAGGAAGGGCCGTGAGCATCGGCGATGGCTTTGTCTGGATGGGCACGTCCAACCTGGACTGGTCGACGACCGCCTTCGGCTCCCACACGGTGCTGGGGCTGGAGAGCCTGCTGGCCCTCAAGCAGGGTTGCCGCAACAGGCACATGACCGACGCCGACGTCGAGCGCATCTTCTACCGCAACGCCCACCAGCTCTTCGGAATCGGAGAGCAGAAGGTCGGCCGCGGCCAGGAGCTCTACCAGGTGGCCAAGAAGCTGATTCCCGGAGGAACCAACCTCTTGAGCAAGCGCCCGGAACTGTTCGCGCCCGAACAGTGGCCGGCCTACTTCAAGGAAGCCCGCGGCTGCACCATCGTGGACATGGATGGGCGCCACCTGACCGACATGAGCTTCAACGGCATCGGTTCCTGCCTGCTGGGCTATGCCGACCCCGATGTCACCGAGGCCGTGCTGCGCAGGGTCCAGCTCGGGTCCATGTGCACCCTGAACGTGCCCGAGGAGGTGGAGGTGGCCCGCCTGATGCTGCAACTGCACCCCTGGGCCCAAAACGCCCGTTTCACCCGGGCCGGCGG
>JAPPFQ010000207.1 GCA_028875135.1 Acidobacteriota bacterium | reverse complement strand
CGGCCGCTCCCAGGGGCTTGATCGCAAAGACGAACGCCCCTTCCGAGCGCATGTAACCGTTGGCTTCCGCGTCGAAGGAGTGGCACTTGCCGTCCGGGCTGATGACCCCCAGGGCGTTGAAGGCGGCGCTAAGCCGGGCTGTCCCCATGTAATTTACGGAGGCGACGATGGCTTGCTCGCAATCGCCGCACTGGAGCGCGTTCACCGCGGCGTTCAATGCGGTGAGGCTGGCGGAACAAGCCGTGCAATAGGTGATTGACGGCCCCATCAAATTGAAGTGGTAGGAAATGCGATTGGCCAGCATGGCCAGGCTGATGCTGGTCACGTCAAACGGACCGGCGCCGCGCAATGGACGCCAGTTCGCCACCGGGGGCGTCTGCGCGCCGACGAACACTCCCGTAAGACTGTTGCGCAACGAATTCAGTTCCCAGCCGCTCCGCTCGCAGGTGTCCCAGGCGCACATCAGCAGCATTCTCAGCTGCGGGTCTGTTGACAAGACCTCGTGTTGTGACAGCCCGAAGAGACCACGATCGAACAGCTTCTCCCCGTCGTCGCGGATCAACCCCTCGAAGGGGCTGGCGAAGCGACCCGGGCCGGAGAATCCGCCGACCGGCTGATAGCCTCTTCCGTAGCGGTCGGTGACCGGCTCCTGGACGATTTCACGCTCGCTGAGCAGACGCCAGAAATCATCGTCGGTGCGGATCCCGCCGGGCATCCGGTAGGCATATCCGACGATGGCAACGGCGTTATCGGAATTGGAAGAGCTCATGGCTACGCGCGGACCTTAATATTCCATCTTGGGTACTGCAATCTTCTCCGGTTGATCTCGACGGGTGACAGGTGGCCACCCGCGGTCACGCTGTTCTTTCCCGTCGATACACGGTTATATTACCGCACCAATGACAGACAATCCAATCTGGACGATGATCTGCTCCAGGGTTCTTTCCGGCGTCAATCTGCAGCTCCCATGCCGGGACTCCGGCCTATCTCCTTTCCGTCAGCCGGCCGGACAGGTACTTGTGGATGACGCTGGACAAGAGTGTCTGAGGTGCCGAGAGGATTGCCATGCCGGCCTTGAGGTGCTGAACTGATTCAAGCTACGGGGGAGAGCTGTTGCCGGTCCGCACCGCTAGCAACGGGGTTGGTGTGTATCTCTCACCAAGTCGCTTCGAGAAACCTGTCCTTCAGGTCATTCTTGTAAAGCGGTGCGGCTAAGCCAACAGATAGCCCCAGGCGTGAGCCCGGGGAGATGGTAATCGTCAGTTGCCTGCCAGAACTTGTCCCAGTGCTGTGACCACTTCTTCGCCATCCTTTTTCGACAACCTCCCGACCTTGCGAACAATCAGAGCGTCGTCGAGGGTGAAGAGCTTGAAACGGACCTTACAGGGAACATTGAGGCCAGCTTCCCGCCATCCCTGGATCGCCACGTCACTGGGCCAGTCGTTCCCGGTCGACGTGATCATGGCCAGGACAAACTGATCATGAGCCCGATTGAAGCTTGACGATGAGACGATCAATGCCGGCCGGCGCTTGCTGGTCCGGCGATCCGTGAATGGGAAAGGGACAACAACCACATCGAGCGATTCAAAGGTCACGCCACGCTTCCTCGTCTTCGGGCGAAATCCATTCGCTCATAACTTCGGAGAGGCCTTGCAAGTACTCGTCCTGCCCCGGCGTCACCTTGCGCACCACCAAGTGATCGCCGTCCATTTCGAAAGAGATCACGTCCCCCTCGACCAGATTGGCCGCCTCACGGATATTTTTGGGGATCGTCGTCTGCCCGCGTGCGGTGATTTTAGCTAGTTCCATTTGCTTACTTCACTAATAGTCTGATTTTACAGATAGTAAGATATTACAGAAATGAATGCAATTACACTGAGATTGGCGGAGGCGGTAACTACCGAACATACCTCGTAGATTATTGAAATAGAATAGGTTATATCCAACATAGGGGACATAGTTGCCCCGATACTTGCCCCAATAACCTGTAAGTCAGTTCCTCATTTTTTTGAGTTGGACCTATATTGGGGGGAGGTCAAGAACCTACATGATGTGCTAAATCATGTTATACATCTTCGCTCGTCTTCGAAACGCCTCCTCTGCACCCTCAAGAATCCGACAGACGACCGTCTTCGTTTTGGAATCATCAATCGAACCTGCCGACACGATTACACTTCTGTCGCTGGTACTCTTTAGTGCCACGATTTGTTCTGCGTCACCGAGCACGGCGATGTTCGCGTTGTGGGTAACCACAATCACTTGGCGTCGTTCCTTCGCGGCGCGTATAACCGGGACCAGTGAGTGGAAAATGAACTCGCTATCAAGGTTGTCCTCCGGCTGATCTATTATTAGTGGTGCATCGCTATCAGAGGAGAGCATCAGCGCGAGCAACACCGATTGTTGTTGACCCAGCGAGAGTTTAGCGAAATCACGCGAGATGAAGCGCGGCGATTTGCCCGGTTTCTCTACCTTCTTCGTAACAGTAATCTTCGGCCGGTCTTCAACGTGACATCGCTGAAGTCGGAAGAGGGTTTGTTGTTGAGCCAGAACTGCAAGAAGTGCTTGTGCATCCGACTTGTTGAATGGCTTCAGCCCATCTGCGGACGTGACCTTCGTTACGGCTTTAGTGTCTGTCTTGCGAATCGCGTCGAGCAAGCTCGGCACTGTAACTTGTTCAACCAAGAGTGCACACCGAGGGACCTGGGATGTCCGCCAACTCATCGCTTGCTGAATGATATTCTCAGCCTCACCAGACAGCCCGCTTTCCACGAACTTAACGCTAACGGTTAGGTCCTCCAACGCGTCCTTTAGCGCCTGATTGGCCCGCGCAGCGTACGCTGCACGGGAGGAGAAGATTTTGCTGCGAATCTTGCTCCTCTCAGACAGTAGGCTGTAGCGTTGCTTTCGCAACTGTTTTAGATGTGTCTCCCAAGTAGAAAGGGTTTTTAGGGTTTCCTTATAACTCGACTCGTCTCTTGCAAGCTTCTTGATGTAGGGGAGATCAAGGCGAATGCCTTGCGCCAAAAGTGCCTGTCTTCTCTCGTCTATCAGCGTCAGGTATTTCTGTTCGCGTTCTTTCCAAGACGCAAGACGTTCTCGAACCTGTACTGAGAACTCTGTTGCGTCAGTCGCTAATTTACTCTTTGATGTCTTCGCGATCTTCTGAAATGTCCTTGCCAAAGAAACGATTTCTTCGAATTCCGTTTGACCGACTTTGAGATCAACAACTTTGCTCAGTGACTCGATAGCGGCAAGCGTAGAAGTCACAGAAGTATCTCTGAGTTGATTGGCGAGTTCTACTAACTGTTTTTCAATACCCTCACGCACAGACCGTTCTTCGGCGATCTTTCGTTCGAGGGCGACTACTTTTGTCGCGTGAGCCGTATCAAGCGCCTTTAACTGCTGCTGTACCCTCGCAAGGAGTTTCCTATACTCGGGAATCTGTCCAACTTTATTCTGGGCCTTCTCGATATCCGTCTGATTCTCAAGGAGCGCCGAGCGGATTTCTTCATCCTTGTTTTGGAGATCGCCTGTATCTACGAATCGGTCCATATACTGCAAAAGAGCCCCCGGATCATCCTGTGCCTTAACGCTGGTTTGCGCAGTTTCATTCTGTCCGTATGACTCGATCTGGAACACCGCACCGACCTCTGGACAACTGAGATTCTCGGCAGCATCGTTTATTCGGCGGCGAATGATGTGTTGCTGTCCCCCCCGCTCCACCCATACAAGATGGATGTTCTCTGGCCAAACCTCAGAATCGACAAGTTTGCTTTCACTCGGTGTATGTGAGAGGCACCGAATCGCCTCAAACGCTGTAGATTTGCCCGCCCCGCGGCCCCCAATAATGCAATTGAGGTTTCTGCTGAAGTGAATCACCTGATCATCGAGAAAGTTCCCTTCAAGTGACATACCCATCACGTAGGGGAAAGACTGCGGAATGTTCTCCTCGATCCGAATACGAGCATCTGAGTCTTGCAGTGCAACTCGTACACCGGTGAAG
>JAPPFQ010000031.1 GCA_028875135.1 Acidobacteriota bacterium | reverse complement strand
AACCGGTCCGGGATTGCGGATGCCCAGGATTACAGGACACCAGACTCCCAAGACCCTATCCTGTGTATCCTGTATATCCTGTGCATCGATGTTAATAATCCTTAGTGGCAGTGCGCGCCGTTGAAGCAGATCCGTCTCGCTTAGTGGCCCTTAGTGGTCCTTCGTGTGTCTTCGTGGATAACTCTTTTTTCTTTTGTTTCAAATAAGGTTGCCTTGAAGGGAGCCACTGGAAAATGAAACCTCTAGCCAAACCGAGGGCGCTGGTAGTGACCGTCAGCGACTCCACATCGCGCGGGGAGCGTGAGGACCTATCCGGTCCCGCGGCCTGCGAGGCCCTGGAGGCACTGGGGTGTGAGGTTCTGGACCGCGCCGTGGTCCCGGACGAGCTGGAGAGCATCAGGGAGTGCCTTTTGAACGGCTGTGAGGTTCAAAAGGCCGAATTGGTGGTGACCACCGGCGGGACCGGCCTGGCCCCGAGAGACGTCACTCCCGAGGCCACCGCCTGTGTCATCGAGAGGGAGGTTCCCGGGCTGGCCCAGTTGATGCGGTCGGAGGGGATCAGGAAGACTCCCAGGGCGGCTCTCTCTCGCGCCCTGGTCGGCGTGCGCGGCAGGACCCTCATCGTCAACCTGCCCGGCAGCGTCAAGGGGGTTCGGGAGTCGCTGGACGCCTTGCAGGCCGTGCTGCCCCATGCGCTGGAGGTCATCTCCGGGAACACGGTCCGCTGCGGCGGGTAGTCGCCCCAGGCTCAGACCTTGTCGGGGACGACGTATGGCGGACGATAGGAGCGTTTCAGATATTGATTGGCTTCCCGGTCGTCGGCGAATCGCTCCTGTTGGGGATCGAAATTCAAGGTGCGGCCGGTGCGATAGGCGATGTTGGCCAGGTGCGCCAATGAAGACGAGATGTGCCCCTCCTCGATCTCGGAGTTCAGATGTTGGGGCTTGCGAGATCTCACCGCTTCAATGAAATTCACATAGTGGTTGCCAACCTCCTCGCGGGCCGGTCCGGGTTCGCATTTTCTTCCCAGGAAGGTTCGATAGGCATGGTATCTGGATATCTCGACATATCCCTCGGAGCCGTAGATAAAGGCCCCGATCTGACTGTCGCCTTCCGAGTTGGTGATCCAGTGCCGGACTTCGAAAGTTAGCAGCTTCTTCTGGTCGGGATATTCGAAGCTGGCCATCTGGACGTTGGGAGTTTCCTGGTCGTCGTCAAAGAAAAAGTGCCCCCCCATGCACTGCACCTTCCGCGGGAGCCCCACGCCCAGACCCCAGCGGGCCAGGTCCATTTGGTGGGGGCCCTGGTTTCCAATATCTCCGTTGCCGTATTCCCACTGCCAGTGCCACTCGTAGTGGAAGCGGTTTCGCGTGAAGGGACGGATTGGGGCCGGCCCGATCCATAAATCGTAGTGGACCCCCGGCGGAACGGGCTCCTCTTTGGCCCTCCCGATGCTCTTCCGCCACTTGTAACAGAGCCCTCGCGCCATGTAGACCTCTCCGATCAAGCCCTCACGGATCTTCTCCATGGCTTCCTGGAGCGCCGGGCTGCTGCGGTTCTGAAAGCCGACCTGGACGATACGGCCGTACTTGCGAGCCGCCTCCACCATCTTTCGCCCCTCCCAAATGCCGTGAGAGCTGGGCTTTTCCACGTAGACATCCTTGCCCGCCTGACAGGCCCAGATGGTATTCAGGGCGTGCCAGTGGTTGGGAGTCGCAAATGAAACCACGTCGATCTCCTTCTCATCCAGGAGTCGACGCACATCCACGAAGGATTGAGGTTTTTTGCCGGTCAGCTTTTCCGCTTCAGCCACTCGCTGGTTCAAGATGTTTTCATCCACGTCACACAGGGCCGCCACCTCCAGGTTGTGGTTCCGAAGTTGGGCGAAATCCCGGATGTGCCCCGCGCCGCGCCCGCGCAAGCCCACCACCGCCACCCGAATTCGACTGTTGGCTCCCAGGGGACCGGAGGCCTGGGCCAGGCCGGAGCCGGCCGCCGCCAGAGAGGTCATCAGAAAGGTGCGCCGATTGATTGCTTTCATGGGGTCTTCTCCGGAGATGATGGTGCGAACATTGGCAACATTGTAGCAATCCTGGATTCCGATAAACATCACTTTTGGACCCGTCCGACTGGGACAGCGGGCTTGTCGGGGCGCCGGAAGAAAAGGGTTTTCCCGGTCCGCTCGAGGCCAATCGGCAGGGTTTGGCGTATAATGGCCGCCAGACCTTCCACGTCCTGACGGGGAGTTGCAATGGCAATCGCATCGGCTACCCTCGAAGAGCAGTACTTCTCCATCCTGGAGCGAGCCTCCAAGCCGGGCCGTTATATCGGCGGTGAGCCCAACATGGTTCGCAAGGATCCGGAGACGGTTCAGATCCGTTTCGCCCTTGCCTTTCCGGACGTGTATGAAATCGGAATGTCTCACAACGGCCTGCGGATGCTGTACCACCTGCTGAACGGTATCGAGGATGTCTACGCCGAGCGGGTCTTTGCGCCCTGGGTCGATATGGCCGACTTGATGCAAGCCGAAGGATTGCCGTTGTTGAGTCTGGAGACCAAAACGCCGATCGACCGGTTCGACCTGGTGGGGTTTTCCCTCCAGTCCGAGCTGACCTATATCAATGTCCCCTACATGCTGGATCTGGCCGGAGTGCCCCTGCGTTCGGAAGACAGAGGCGACGGGGACCCGCTGATCTGCGCCGGCGGACCCTGTACCGCCAATCCGGAACCCCTGGCGGACCTGGTGGACTTCTTCGTCATCGGGGACGGGGAAGAGGTTGTCCTCGAGTTGGTGGATCTCTGCCGGGAGGCCAAGCGGAACGGTCTGCGGCGCTGGCAGATCCTGGAGCAGCTGGCGACCCTGCGAGGCGTCTATGTGCCTCAGGTGCACCAACCCGAGACCCCCTGGACGGTGGAGCCGAACCCGGCAAAACCCCGCACCCTGGTGAAGAGACGCTGGGTAGAGGCATTGTCACCCGACTTCTATCCGACCAAACCGGTCGTGCCGGTGATCGAGGCCATTCAGGATCGCGTGAGCGTCGAGGTCATGCGGGGGTGTACCCAAGGGTGCCGTTTTTGCCAGGCGGGCTACTGGTACCGCCCTACCCGGGAACTGGAAGTCAATGACGTCATGCGGCTGACTTCGGAGATGCTGAGAAACACCGGGAGCCGCGAGGTTGGACTGCTCTCCCTTTCGACGGCCGACTACAGCCAGGTGGAGTGCCTGACGCGGGAAATGTCTCGGACGCTCTCCCGGGACAAGGTCTCCATTTCGCTGCCCTCCCTGAGAGCCGATGCCTTTTCCGTTTCGCTGGCCGAGAACGTCGGAGAAGTCAGAAAGAACGGGTTCACCTTTGCCCCCGAAGCCGGGAGTGTTCGATTAAGACAGTTCGTTAACAAGAACATCAGCAACGAGGAGTTGTTCCAGGCCATCGAGACGGCCTACAGGCAAGGCTGGAACCTGATCAAGCTCTACTTCATGATCGGTTTGCCCAGCGAGACCGACGCCGATATCCGCGAGACGGTGGATCTGATTCGCCAGATCGGCGGGATCGGGAAGCGGTTCAAGGGACCGCGCAAGGTGAATGCCAGCATCGGCACCTTTGTTCCCAAGGCATTCACGCCGTTTCAATGGAATCGCTTTGAAGACCTGAAGGTGACCACCCAGCGCCTGGACTACTTGAAAGCCAAGGTGCGGTTTCCGTTCGCCCGACTCAAGTGGCATGACCCGGCCGAGTGTTTCATCGAAGGTGTCCTCTCCCGGGGAGACCGAAGGGTGGGAAAAGCCCTGATACAGGCCTACCGGCTGGGTTGCCGTTTCGACGGCTGGGACGAAACCTTCAACTATCAGCTCTGGATGAAGGCTTTCGAGCAGAGCGGGGTCGATCCCCACTTCTACAACCGCGATTTCGCTTTGAATGAAGTGCTGCCCTGGGATTTTATCGATATTGGAGTCTCCAAGCGGTTCCTGTTGACGGAGCGGGAGCGCTCCTATCGCAAGATTCAGACC
>JAPPFQ010000616.1 GCA_028875135.1 Acidobacteriota bacterium | reverse complement strand
GATGAAGACGGTGTACTCGAAGGAGGCCTGCAGCCACACCTTGAGCCACAGGAACAGCAGGGCGCCGGTCGTCACTCCGGCCCAGAGCGCCTGGCGATTGGCGCGTCTCCAGACCAGGCCGAAGTAGAGGGGAACCGAGATGAAGGAAATCAGCGACCAGCCCAACTCGATGTATTGAATGATGTTCTCCAGAAAGCGGGTGGTGACGTACCCCAGGAAGACGGCGATGAACCCCCAGATCCGGGCATGGGTGATGTAGAAGCGCGGCGAGCGGGCGCGGAAGAGCCGCTTCCGGTAGAGGTAGTCGACCATCAGCCCCGAGGTGGTGGTGGCGAAGGTGTCCACCGAGGACATCAGGGCGGCGGCGAAGCTGGCCACCAGCAGTCCCAGCACTCCGGCGGGCAGCAGCGACTTCATCAGTGTCCCCCAGGCCAGTTCCGGGTCTTCCAGGCCGGGATAGTAGATGGCGAAGAGTATGCCGTAGAGGGCGAAGAGGATGGTGATGAGCCGCTTCCAGACGTGGGCCCAGCCGCACTGGGTGCCCGTCCTCTCGTCGCGGGCAATGGCGATCCAGGTCAGGATGTTGGGCGCCACCACCGAGCCCACGGCCCCGGAAAAGAGGAGGGCAATCACGTAGGTCCAGGGGATCTCCACCGACTGCAGCGACCAGGTGGCGTCGGGCAGGGCCGCCAGGGCATCCAGTCCGCCGGCCGCTTTCCAGAGGAAGGGCAGCAGGCCGAAGCTCAGCACCACCAGGCAGAGGATGCCCTGAAAGAGATCGGTGAGCAGGGACGACATGGCGCCGCCGGTGGCCACGTAGAGGGCCACCAGGGTGCAGCAGATCAGCACGGCCGAGTCCACCGAGAGGGTGGTGATGGCCGCCAGGACCTTTCCTCCTCCGGTGATGAAGATCCCGATGAAGTTGACCGAGATGAGCAGTCCCAGGACCGAGTAGAGGGTGGCCACGCCGGGACCGAAGCGCAGCTCGAAGAATTCGGCCATGTTGAAGACGCGGGCCCGCTTGTAGACCACCGAGAAGAGGTAGTACATGGGTGTGGCGAACAACTGGGACCACCAGAGCCAGATGCCCGACAACCCGCTGCGATAGGCGGCGGCGCTGACCACCACCGCTTCGGCCCCGGCCAGCGCCGAGCTGAAGTTGAAGAGAAAGGCCGGCAGCTTGCCCCAGCTTCCCCCGGCAATGAAGAAATCGCCCAGGGATCGGGTCTTCCTGGCTCCCAGGAAGAGTCCCAGGTAGGCCACGATGCAGATGTAGAGGATCAGAATGGCCCAGTCCAGGGCCTGCAGTCCCAGCATTGCTATTTGCCTCCGTCAGGTGGATTCTGCGGCTCGGTTACGGCGGGGCCGGCTTGTGGCGGCGTACGGATGGCGCGTCCGACTCTTCGATGGATGAGAAACAGACGTGCGGGCGACAAGGACCTGCGACCCGTTATGCCGGGACGACCCGGTGGGGAGCAAGTGCGGCTAAACTCCCGGAATTCCCTCCACCGCCACCACCCGTACCGGACAGGAGTCCAGGCCATGAATGGGCAGGGGGGTGAAGGTGATCATGAAGGTCTCCGCCCGAAGCTGATCGATGTTGCAAACCACTTCCAGCAGGAGAATGTCATTGCCCAGCAGCAGCTCGTGACAGGCGATGCACCCCTGGACGTGGTTCTCGATGGCGATGCCGTCGCCCCAGCCGACGCACTTGACCTTCTTTTCCAGAAACCAGCGTCCGACTTCCTCGGACATGTCGGGGCGCTGGTCGTCGGGCGAGTGTACGAAGGGCGTGCTGTGAAAGGGAGAATCCAGCAGGACCGTGTCCCCCGGCCGTATCCGGCCTCTGTCGGCTTGTTCCAGGTCCTCGGTCCGGATCAGCTCCCGCGGACGGGCGGTCTCCAGGTTCAGCAGAATGCCCCGCCCCAGGAAGTGCTCGATCGGGAGCTGCATGCCATCCTTCCACTCGTGCCTGAAGTGGTAGGGAAACTCCAGGTGAGTCCCCAGGTGGGAGGTGATGTCGATGTGGGCATGGTATCCGTCCACCCCGCCGATAAAGGTGTGGTGGCGATGGAGCTTGCAACGCCTCTTCTCGGTGGCGGGGTCCAGCGGCTTGGAAAGGTCGACGACTCTCAGCTTGTCAAAATCCAGCATGGACTCGGTCATGGAAGAATGTTTCCTTTTGAGTTCTAACGGAACCAGTCGTAGAGCAGGCCCAGGGACCGATCCTCGAGCGGCAGGGAGACCCGGGCGCCGCCCTGGGCCGACGACTGCTTGAGGGCGACTTCGACCTCGATGGCGGTGGCCACCCGCCGGCCGGAGTTCTTGGGTTCATCCATCTCTCCGGCCAGGCACCTCATCAGGTCGTCCAGGCTGTAAACCGCTCCATACGGGGGAATGAACCGGGGGGCCGGCCAGGGCATCTCCACCATCTGCTTTCTGCCTCCGGGCGGGGTCACTTCCTGAAACAACTGCCAGCCGGGGCGGAAGCTGAACTGGATTTCGCCCATTGTCCCGCTGATCCTCACTCCCGGGGCTCCCTTTCGGAAGTGGACCACCTGTCCGTTCTCCGCCACCAGCATGCCCTGGCCCCCAAACTCGGTGCTGCCGCCGGGCCGGCGGGGCGTATCTCCCGTGGCGCTCACCCAGGCCGGCGCGCTGTCCAGGAAATAGGACCAGTTCTGGTGCTGGGCGCTCGCGCCTCTGGCTTCGATGGAGGTGACCTCGCCGATGGCGCCGCCGGTCACCAGTTCCTTGGCCTTGGCAAAAGAGGGATGGGTGGTGGTGATGGCCCCGCAGGAAAGGGGGATCCCCCGGTCGGCGCAGACCTTCACCATGCGGTCGGCCTCTTCCAGGGTGAAGGCCATGGGCTTCTCGGTGAAGATGGCCTTGGCTCCGGCCTCGGCTGCCTTGACCGTCAGGAAGGCCCTACCCTTGGTGTTGGTGCAGACGGCCACGATATCCAGCGCCTCCTTCTCGTACATTTCCAGGGCGTCGGTATAGAGAGCCTCGATGCCGTAGCGGTCCCCGAAAATCTTCAGGCGGTCCACATCCCGCTCGGCCCCGGCCACCAACTCGACCTCGGGACGATCCCACAATGCCTCGGCGTAGGACGAGGGCAACCCTTCGAAGCCCGGGTGGTCATGGTGGTGGAACTTGCGATGGACATCCACCTCTGGGGTGATGCGCCGGGTGTCCTCCACCTTGTAGGCCGGATCCCACCAGGGGCCCTGGCGGTGGGAGCCGTCCCGCTTGGCGACGTCGTAGAGGACCCCCGTCCATCCCAGGCCCACCACCCCGGCACGATACTTTGGCTTCGAGGTCTTCTTGGCCGCCGCAGGAGTCGCCGTCCCCAGAGCGAGACCGGTCCCGGAGACAGCCCCCAGGGTCAGGGCGGATCGCATGAAATCACGTCGAATCATGGTTGTTCTCCTTTGTTCCCGGTCGATCGCCGCAGGGCCCGTGACGGGAATCCTTGCAACGATTCCGAAGGCGAAGGTCCCCCGGGGTTGGCAGTTGGGCCGGTTGTTGCCCTGGCGACCGCCGGCTCGATTCCGCCTCGAAGGATTAACGGAACCAGTCGTAGGTCAGTCCCAGGCTGCGGTCTGCCAGCGGCAGTTGGATGCGCTCGCCGCCCCGGGCCGAGGACTGCTTCAACCCCAATTCCGCCTCCAGGGCCATGGCCACGATGCGTCCCGAGTTCTTGGGCTCCTTCATGCGGCCCTCCATGGCGGCGATCAGGTCGTCCAGGCACCAGGGGGTGCGCATGCTCCCCCACTGGGGATCGGGCCAGGGCATCTCCACCCGCCCCTTGCGTCCCGAGGGGGTGTCCACGTCCTGCGTCAGGATCCAGCGTTTGCCGTCGAAGACGATCTCTCCCGTGCTTCCCGAGATCTTGACTTGAGGGGCTCCGTCCCGGATGTGGACCACGGTGCCGTCCTTGGCCACAATGATTCCCTGTCCCATGAACTCGCTGCTGCCGCGCTCGCGCCGGGGCTTGTCGCCGGTGCCGCTGACCCA
>JAPPFQ010000034.1 GCA_028875135.1 Acidobacteriota bacterium | reverse complement strand
GGCAGCATCCGCAGAGTGAACTGGCGCAAGGTCCAACCCAACTTCTTCGTGGTCTTTCCCCCGGGGGTGCTGGAAGAAGCCCCCCAGTTTCACGTCCTGGTGACCCGGACCGAAACGGTTCCAAGGGCCGCGGCCATTCAGCAAGCGGCAGTCAAGCGTTTTCCCAACGTTTCGGTCATCGACCTGGCGCTGATTCTGGAAACCATTGACGATCTCCTGCAAAAAGTCTCGTTCGTCCTTCGGTTCATGGCCCTGTTCAGCATCGTCGCCGGCCTGGCGGTCCTGGTTGCGGTGGTGGGGAACAGCAGGGTTCAGCGCGTGAGGGAAAGCGCCCTGCTCAGGATTCTGGGAGCTTCCAGGCGCCAGGTATTTCTGATCCTCGGAGTGGAGTACCTCTGCCTGGCCGGCGTGGCCGCAATGGGAGGGGTGCTGCTGGCGTGGCTGGGAAGCTGGGTCCTGGCTCGCCTGGTCTTCCAATCCCCCTTTGTGCCTGCTTTTCTCCCCAGTCTGGGAGTATGCCTGCTGGTAACGGCCGTAACCGTGCTCGTGGGTTTGCTGGCCAGTCGCGGTCTCAACAGGCTGCCACCGCTGGAAGCGCTGCGAGCCGGCTCCCATCGGCTATAATGGCCCGCAACTTTCCCACGGCGTCCCAGTGACGCGGATGCGCATCCGGGGACCCGGCTCCGCCACGCCGGTCGGCGAGTCCGTGTCCCTGCTGTGAGGAGACCAGCAATGAACACCAGCCGACAGAGTCTGAGCTACGCTCGCGGATCCCGGGACGCTCCCTTGCTCGATTCGACCATTGGAGCCGTCCTGGAGCGGACGGCAGCCCTGTATCCCGATCGGGAAGCCCTGGTGGTGGTTCCCGAGGGCGTCCGCTTGCGCTGGCGAGAGTTCCTGGAAGAGGTGGACCGCGTCGCCCGCGGGATGGCGGCCATGGGAGTGGGGAAGGGACACCGGGTCGCGATCTGGGCGACCAACCGGTCCCAATGGGTCCTGACCCAGTTCGCCACGGCGCGGATCGGCGCCATCATGGTCAACATCAATCCCGGCTACGGTTCGCGTGAGCTTCACTACGCCCTGGAACAGTCGGAGGCTCAGACGCTCATCGCGATAAGCGGTTTCAGGTCGGCGGACTACCTGCAGATGATTGCCGAGATCTGTCCGGAAGCGGCCGGCGCCAAGCCGAACGACTGGCGGTCGGAAAGCCTTCCTCACCTCAGAAACCTGGTCCTGGCCGGGGAGGGGCAACCCCTGGCGGGCATGGGGCGATGGGACGAGATGGTTTCCGCGGGAGAAGCTGTGGATACGGAGGGGGTGGAGGGAGAAGCGGGAACTTGCTTGAGCCCTCATGACCCGATAAACATCCAGTACACCTCCGGAACCACGGGGTATCCCAAGGGGGCCGTGCTCACCCACCACAACATCGTCAACAACGCCTACCTGGTGGGTCAACGGATGGAACTCACCTGCCGGGACAGCGTCTGCATTCCGGTGCCCTTCTACCACTGCTTCGGGATGGTGCTGGGAAACATGGCCTGCGCGGTTCATGGAGCCACCATGGTCGTTCCGGCCGAGGCCTTCGATCCCTGGACGACGCTGAAGGCGATCGAGAAAGAGCGATGCACCGCTGTCTACGGGGTGCCCACCATGTTCATTCGGGAACTGGAGCACCCCCAGTTCTCCCAGGTGGATCTGGGCTCCCTGCGAACCGGAATCATGGCCGGCTCTCCCTGTCCCATCGAGGTGATGAAGCAGGTGGTCGACAAAATGCACTGCCGGGAGATGACCATTGCCTATGGACTCACCGAGAGCTCCCCGGTCATCACCCAGACCGGGGTGAGCGACCCGCTCCGGACCCGGGTCGCCACGGTGGGCCGGCCCCTGCCCCATACCGAAGTCAAGATCGTCGATCCCGGCTCAGGCGAGGTGGCGCCCCGGGGAACCCCCGGAGAGCTGTGCACTCGCGGCTACCTGGTGATGAGCGGCTACTACAGGAATCCGGGGGCAACCCGGGAAGCCGTCGACTCCGAGGGCTGGCTGCACACCGGGGATTTGGCGACCCTGGACGAAGAGGACTACTGCAGGATCACCGGAAGAGTGAAGGACATGATCATCCGCGGCGGCGAGAACGTCTATCCCCGTGAGATCGAGGAGTTTCTCTACACCCATCCGTCAGTGAGCGACGTCCAGGTGGTGGGTGTTCCCGATGCCAGGATGGGAGAAGAAGTCCTGGCCTGGATCCAGTTGAAGGAACCGGGGATGGCAACGGACCGCGACATCAAGGACTTCTGCCGGGGCAAGATCGCCAAGTTCAAGATTCCGCGGTACATCAAGTTCGTGGACAGCTATCCCATGACCGTCACGGGGAAAATCCAGAAATACAAGATCCGGGAAATCGCGATCCGGGAACTGGGGTTGGAAGACATCTCCAATACGCCTACCGCCTGACGGGTCGATCCGAAGCCAATGTGAGCCAAGTGGGTGTGAGCGGTAAGCGCCGTCGAAGCACACTTCACACCCGCTTGTCCACAACACTCCGCCGCCTGTCGATTCTCCTTCGGCTTGGGCCTGCGGCGGGGTTAAGGTAGATCGGTTTTACGACACCAACCTGCAACTTGGAGGGGTAGTGCAGCCAGGACGCGTACAGTTGAGTGAGCGGAGAGATGGGATTGGCGCGACAATCGATCGCGCCGGCATGGCCTTGTCACTCTCCTGCGGATTGCACTGCATCTTCACTCCACTGCTGATCGGGGTTGCGGCCAGTCTGCCCATCGGCTGGCTCCTTGACGAGTCCACCGAGGTATTGCTGCTCGCCGCCGCGGTCCTGACAGGGGCCCTGAGCCTTGGACCCAGCTACTGGCGACGCCACCGGCGCAAGCGCTGCCTCGCCATGTTTGCCGCCGGCGCGGGCTTGCTGGCCCTGGCCAAGCTCGGGCCGGTCGGGGAGCGATGGGAGCCCTGGACGGTCGCCTCCGGGGCTGCATTGCTCGCCACTGCGCACCTCGTCAACCTCCGCCTCTGCCGG
This sequence comes from Acidobacteriota bacterium, assembly GCA_028875135.1. GTDB lineage: Bacteria > Acidobacteriota > Terriglobia > Versatilivoradales > Versatilivoraceae > Versatilivorator. The sequence continues at coordinate 997 of JAPPFQ010000034.1, read as the reverse complement.
CAGTGCGCGCGATGTTGAGCCGAGAAGCCGTTTGCGTGATGCGTCGATCCCTACTACTGCTGCTGGTACTACTGCTGGCGCTGGGACTGTGGCAAATCACCTATGCCCGGATCCACTGCGCTTTCGAAACGGAGGATACCGAGGAGGCTTGCTGCGAGCTTTGCCACCTGAGTCGTTTGACGCTGATCGCCGGCAGCGCCCATCGGTTGTTCTCTCCAGTTCCAACTTTCCACTCCAAAGACACCCCTCCCCGCCGCGCTCCCCTGGTCAGAGCCTTGCGGCCCAGCCAGGCGCGCGCACCTCCCCTCTGAGTCTCGTCCACGTTCCTTATCCGGCGGCCGTGCGATAGCGTGCGCCGCCAACAGCATTGTGAGCGAGTGAAGGGGGATTCCCATGAAGAGAGTGGTGTGCGCCGTTGGTGCGGCGCTGTTGAGTGTGTGCGCGGTCCACGGCGCAGAGCCGGCCTCCATCGAGGGCCGGGTTCTGCTCCGAGAGACCGGAGAGCCTGTCGCGGGGGCGACCGTCATTCTCCTGGAGACCGGGGCGTTGACGATCACGGACCGACAGGGTGAGTTCGAGTTCGAGGGTGTGCAGCCGGGCCGCTACCATCTGAACGCCCATCTCGATAGCGCGTTGCGGAGCGATTCCGAAGTCGTCCTGGCCACGCCTGGAGAAACGGTGCGGCCGCGGCTGCTGCTCTCGTTCTCAATTCAGAGAACGGAGATTGCGGTCAGCGCAAAGGGGAAACCCGAGTCCGCCTTCGAAGCCTTCCAGTCCACCCATTCGCTGACCTTGCTCGACCTGGCGCGCGCGGAGACGATCGCCGCCGGCCTCGGCGAAGCCATTGGCAATCAGCCGGGCACGGGAATCGCCTGGCGCGGATTCGGGCCCGGCTCGTCACGACCTCTGATCCGCGGGTTCGACGGTGATCGGGTGTTGATCATGACCGACGATCTGCCCACCGGCTCCATCTCTTCGAATTCCGGCGACCATGCCG
>JAPPFQ010000580.1 GCA_028875135.1 Acidobacteriota bacterium | reverse complement strand
GGCGTCTGGAAGTTATACTACTACGTTCGCAATAACGCCCACCTGAAGTCGCTTTCGATTGCATACTACGGCAAGTATCTGGACCGCTACTGTTATGCGGGCATGTTTACGTTGGTCAATCACATCACCGGCAAGAGCACGACTCTGACGTGGACGGAATTTCAATTCCAGAACAATCTGAACGAGAACGACTTCACGCGAACCGGGCTGCGACGAATCCGTTGATGCGATGGCGCGCGGCCCTTGGCCACGTCGTTCTCGTTTCCATTGGGATGGCCTTGTTCGGGGTGGCCCCAGGGTTTCCGGCCCCGCCCCTTGACTTCGATGCTTCCGGGCGCCTGAGTCTGGAAAGCCGCTGGCATCCCCAGTCCGGAGCCTATCCGGATCAGAGCTGGCATGCCAGCGGCGTGGTGGCCGAGCCGGAGTTCCACCTTGAAGACGCCCGTGGTCGCAGCCTCACCCTGACCCCCTTTTTCCGCTACGACAGCGCCGACCCTCGCCGAACCCATTTCGACCTGCGCGAAGCCTATCTGCTGTTGTTCGGCCAGAGCGGCAGCGGTGAATGGGAGTTGCGCCTCGGTGTCGACCGGGTGTTCTGGGGGGTGGCGGAATCACGCCACCTGGTCGATATCGTCAACCAGACCGATTTGATCGAACACCCGGACGAAGAGGAGAAGCTGGGCCAGCCCATGGCCCATCTCACCTGGTCCGCGGACTGGGGCGTGGTCGAGGTCTTCGGCCTGCCCTATCACCGCTCCCGCACGTTCCCTGGCTCCGGAGGCCGCCTGCGCTACTTGCTGGCCGTCGACCAGGACAACCCTCTTTACGAGAGCAGCGCCAAGCAATGGAACTTCGATGTGGCAGCCCGTTACAGCCACAGTTTCGGTCCCCTGGACATCGGGGCCAGCGTTTTTGACGGCACCAGCCGCGAACCCTTTCTGCAACCGGAGTTGAACTCCGGCGGGATTCCTGTCCTGCGGCCCTACTACGAGCAGATCCGCCAGTTGAGTCTGGACACGCAGCTCACGCTCGGCGCCTGGCTGCTCAAGCTCGAAACGATTCAGCGGTCCGGCGCGCGCAACCTTCGGGGGGTGGAGCAGAACTACGGAGCGCTGGTCTCCGGTTTCGAATACACCTTCTATTCGGTCGGGGGATCGGCCCACGACATCAGTCTTCTGGGCGAGTGGAACTACGACGGGCGGGGAGAAAACGCGACCAATTTCTTCGACAACGACGTCTTCGTGGCTACGCGCTGGGCGCCGAACGACGTCCAGGGAACGGAGTTGCTGGCCGGCATCATGTTCGATGCGACCCGCTCCTCCCAGGTGGTGACCCTGGAATTCAACCGGCGCATTACGGATCGCTGGTCGCTCAGCGTGGAATCGATCGCCTTTCCGCGCGTGGACGAATCCGACATCCTCCATCAGACCCGGCGCGACAGCTTCTTTTCGTTCAGCTTCAACTACAATTTCTAGCCGGCATCGAGCCCATCCGGCAGGCTGAAGTGCACGTTCTCAACAATCCCGTCCATGGTTGAAACGTCAAGCGTTGCGTGCTCCCGCAGCTTCCCGATGACCTCCCAGACCAACTCCTCCGGAGTGGACGCCCCGGCTGTAATGCACACGCTCTTCTTGCCCTCCAGCCAGGCCGGATCGAGCTTCGACGCGTCTTCGACCAGGTAGCCGGGCACACCCGCGTCCTCGGCCACCTCGCGCAGCCGGTTCGAGTTCGAGCTGTTGCGGGCGCCTACTACCAGGACCGCATCCACTACCGAGGCCGCCATTCGGACAGCCGCCTGGCGGTTCTGGGTCGCGTAACAGATATCCTTGACGTCCGGTCCTACGATCCTCGGAAACCGCCGTCGAAGTGCGGCGATTACCTCACGGGTATCGTCCACGGAAAGCGTCGTCTGGGTAATATAAGCCACCTTCTCGGGATCGCGCACCTTCAAGGCTTCGACCCCCTCGACATCTTCGATCACGTTCACCTTGTCTGTAATTTGCCCGACCGTGCCTTCGACTTCCGGGTGGTTTTCATGCCCGATCAGCACGATGTCGTAGCCGTCGCGGGCGTATCGCCGTCCTTCCGCGTGCACCTTGGACACAAGTGGGCAGGTGGCGTCAATCGCGCGCAGGCTCCGCGTCGCGGCGTCCAGCTCGACCTGCGCCGCCACCCCGTGAGCGCTGAAAACGGCTACCATCCCCTTGGGAATCTGCTCGACCTGCTCTACGAAGCGCACGCCCTTCGCCTTCAGATTCTCGACGACGCGCCGGTTGTGGACGATTTCATGCCGCACATATACCGGTGGCCCGAACTTCCGCAGCGCTGCCTCCACGATATCTATGGCCCGCTCCACACCCGCGCAAAAGCCTCGGGGCTGGGCCAGTACGACTCGTAGACAACCCTCATCTCTTTGGTCCGTCATCGGTTGATTCTCACGCTCCATTGCAGGCAGGAGTCCTTGCAGGATCAGGACATGCGCTCCGGGGGCCGGCATGATTGTCGTGGCGACGAGTGGCCAGCGACCATGATGACGTCGAAGCACTCTCGGTAAACATCAAAGAGCCCGCCAGGAGACCAGGTGCCACCGCCGACACTTGCGGCCACACTCACTCCAAGCGCGCGCCTGCTGCAGGTATATTGTTACGAGTAACGCAAATATACCACACCAGTAACCTAAAAATACCACAGAAAGATCGAAACGGTGCATGGGAATCGCACACTTGTTCCTACTTCCTCGAATTGTTTCAAACAGGAAACGGGGAATTCCAGGCAGGGGCGTCTTTGCATCCAAAACCGAGCAGGGTATATTACACCTCCCGGTTCGGGAAGCCGGCGGTGGTCATTCCAACGGTGGAAACTGAAGGCAACGAGGTGAGCGGTGTCAGATCGAGTCGAAAAACTTGTGATCGTCGGGTCGGGTCCCGCGGGGCATACGGCCGCCATCTATTCGGCGCGGGCCGATCTCTCCCCCTTGATGTTCGAGGGATTCATGGCAGGCGGCGTGGCGGCCGGGGGGCAGTTGACCACCACCAACGATGTGGAGAACTATCCGGGTTTCCCCGAGGGCATTAACGGGCCCGAGATGATGGACCTGTTCCGTCGACAGTCGGTGCGCTTCGGCACTCGAATTCTTACGGAGACGGTGGAGAAGGTGGATCTGAGCCGGCGTCCCTTCCGGGTGACGGCCTCCAGTGGGGAAACCCTGACCGAGACCCTGATCGTGGCAACGGGCGCAACGGCCCGGCGTCTGGGCATTCCCGGGGAGGAGCTTTTCTGGCAGCAGGGCATTTCCGCCTGCGCCGTTTGTGACGGCGCCCTCCCCATATTCCGCAACAAGGTATTGATGGTCATCGGCGGCGGCGACACCGCGGTGGAGGAGGCCACCCATCTGACCAAGTTCGGGACCGAAGTCATCGTGGTTCACCGCAGGGACACCTTGAGGGCCTCCAAGATCATGCGGCAGCGGCTCCTTTCCCATCCGAAGGTACGGATGCGCTGGGATTCGGTGGCGGAGGAGGCCCTGGGTGACGATGCCCTCAAGAGCGTTCGCATTCGCAACCTCAAGTCGAATGAGACCACCGTGGTAGAGACCGAGGGTCTCTTTTACGCCATCGGCCACATTCCCAATACGGGCTTTCTGGACGGACAGCTCGAGCTCGACGATGCCGGCTACATTGTGACGACCCCGGGGACCACCCGCACCTCGGTGGAGGGTGTATTTGCCGCCGGCGACGTCCAGGACAAAGTGTGGCGCCAGGCGGTAACCGCCGCCGGAACCGGATGCATGGCGGCGCTGGAGGCCGAGCGCTTCCTGACGGACACGGCCTGAAGGAGACTCCATTTTTAGCAGCGGTGCCTCAAGTAAGTTCCGCCCCCGCCCCCGGCGACGGGGCGGATCATCCGAGTGTGAAACTACGAAACCCCATGACATTTCGCGAACAAGTACCATGCCGCGTTAAACTGGTTTTTTTGCCTATTGAACATGGATGCACAGGATGCACAGGATAATCAGGACGGGAGGCTGCTGCA
>JAPPFQ010000730.1 GCA_028875135.1 Acidobacteriota bacterium | reverse complement strand
TGGAAGGCTCTGCAAGATAGCGGGGTTAACCGCTACGGGCTGGACTCGCGGGTGAAGGAAATCACGGCCGCCGATGCCAGCCGGGCGGTGTTGCCGGCCGAGCTGCCCTTTCACTGGTCGGCAGCCTTCCCCCGCCTGGTCGACCCCTACGACCCCCGGGCAGATCTGCAGGCCCGGGCCCGCTCCTACCTGCACTCCAACTGCGCCCAGTGCCACGTGCAGGCCGGCGGAGGCAATTCCCAGATCTCACTGGAGTTCAGCAAGAGCCTGGAGGGCATGAAGATGCTGGACCTGGAGCCCCTGCACCACAAGTTCGACATCCCCGACGCCAGGCTGGTGGCTCCCGGCGATCCGGATCGCTCCGTCCTGCTCCACCGAATGGCCACCCGCGACCGGGGCAAGATGCCTCAACTGGCCACCTCGCTGGTCGACCGTCGGGCCGTCGAACTGATCCGCGAGTGGATCCGCCGGATGGAGTGAGTGGCGACCCGTGGAGTGGGCATGAGCTTCAACTTGTCCCCCTTCGACGCCATGGTCGTCGTATGGGCCGCACTGGCGATACCCGTGTTCATCTACAGCCTGGTGGGGACCGACAACGTCGGCCGCACCGGCGCAAATCCGCGCGGTCCGCGGGTGGCGGCCCGCTGGGGCTGGGTGGTCATGGAACTGCCGGCGCTGTGCGTGCTGCCGGCAGTGTACCTGTCGGCCGGCAATCGGTACCTGGTGGCCGACCTGCTGGTCGCCGCCTGGGTGATCCACTACGCCCACCGGACCCTGCTGTGGCCCTGGATCGTGCCCCGCTACAGCTGGCCGATGCCGGTCGCCACCTGCGTCTCGGGCTTCGTCTTCAACGTCATCAATGGCCTCCTCATCGGCTGGTTCCTGGGCTACGCGGCAGACTATCCGCGGGAGTGGCTGCTGGACGACCGCTTCATCGTCGGTGCGGCGGCGTTCCTGACAGGAGCGGCCCTGAACGTCACCTCCGACTACCGCCTGGCCTGGATGCGGCACCAGCAGAACGGGAGATATGTCATTCCCCAAGGCGGCGCCTTCAGGCTCCTGTCATCCCCCAACCTGGCGGGCGAAATGGTCGAGTGGATCGGGTTTGCGCTGATGGCCTGGTCGCTGCCGGCGCTGGCCTTCGCCCTGTGGATCGCCGCCAACCTGATTCCCCGCGCCCTCTGGCGCCACCGCTGGTACCGCCGGACCTTCCCCGACTACCCGGAGTCCCGCCGCGCGGTCATCCCCGGCGTTCTGTGACGGGGCTACCCCGATCTTCAGCCGCTCGGGCCCTGCAGCCTGGCTATCCAGGATCCGAGTGTTTTGAAGCTTTCAGCGACGACTGAAGCGACATGCGGTTTCAAATTGAAGAAAGTGCTGATTTAAAATGGTTTCAAGTCTGTTCGCCAAAAGGAGACATCCCATGAATCGTTCAATCCTCATCGGAGCCTTGTCGCTTTGTCTCTACCTGCCCGCTCTTGCTGAAAACTCGGCGTTTGAGCGGACCAAGCACGCACTGGGACTGCCACTGGCTACGCCACTTGCCGTGATACCGACGCTGGCCAATACGCCGGGCCGTTTTGGCGCTTATTTCAAGACCCGCGTGGTCATACACAACCTCACCACCAACAGTTACACCCTGGATGCGATCCTATGCGGGCCGAACGGCATTGTCGCTCAACAATCGATTTCCATGAGCGCCAACCAATACCGCTCGTATGACAACTTCCTACAAGACGTTTTCAACTATCGCGGCGCGGGGGCCGTCGTTTTGGCGGGTGATATCAACTCGCTCAACCTGGACGAAGCTGACCTGATCAACGACGCACCCTACAAGTTTTCGGTGACGGCCGAAGTGTACAGCGACTCACCCAGCGGCCGGTATACCACCACGGTTGTCAACGGTATTGTGCCCCTGGTCGATTCCGGCCCCCGCGCATTCAGCGCGGGAATCACTGTCGGACAGGACCAGCGAGTGAATGTTGGGGTCTTCAATCTCGGCGTGAGTACGATCCCGGTGCAAGCCATCGTGCACGATTCATCGGGGTTCGTGACCCAAACCATTGATTTCAGTGTTGGCGCCTTGTCATGGCAGCAGAAGACCGTCAGCAGACCCGTCGACAACGGTTTCATCCGGTGGCAGATCGATGCTCGAGGTGGTCTCCCCTTCCTTTGGGCCGTGTCGGTAGACAACCGTTCCAATGACGGCACTCTGACATGGCCTGCACGGCCTGACGTAACGTTGGAGTGAGTGGATGAATTTCGGGAGAATATGGAGTCTTGACCATACTGTCTTGCTTCAAGTCTAGAATACTTCCGGCAAACCTCATTAATCTTGCCGGGTTGGAAGGTGACCGATTGAACGGCCGGTCCAAGGGCAAACGACCAAAGCTTGCAGCTTGGGGAGGCAGTGATCCCGCTTACTTGCCCTCGGAGGATGAAGAGACCGTGGAGTCGCCCTGCTTGATGATGTTCATGGCCATGGCCACCATGGACCCAACGTCGCTCACCGACGCCGGCATGATGAGGCTGTTTCCTTCCTTGGCCAGCTTGCCGAACTCGGCGATGTACTGCTCCGCTACCCGTAGTTGCAGGGCTTGACCGCCTCCGGGGCTCTGAATGGCCTCGGCCACCTTGACGATCCCTTCCGCGGTCGCGCCGGCCACGCTACGGATGGCGGCTGCTTCGCCTTCGGCTTCGTTGATCTGCTGGGTGCGCTTGGCTTCGGAATTCTTGATGACCTCCTGCTTCCTGCCCTCGGCCTCGTTGATGGCCGCGTCGCGAATGCCCTCGGAGTTCAGAATGACCGCCCGCTTTTCCCGCTCGGCCCTCATCTGCTTTTCCATGGCATCCAGGACATCCCGGGGGGGCTTGATGTTCTTGATTTCGTAGCGCAGGACCTTCACCCCCCAGGGATCCGAAGCCTTGTCCAGCTCGCTCACCACCGCTGTATTGATGTTGGTCCGCTCCTCAAAGGTGCGATCCAGCTCGATCTTGCCCACCTCGCTGCGCAGGGTGGTCTGAGCCAGTTGGGAGATGGCGAAGACGAAGTTGGTGATGCCGTAGGAAGCTCGCTCGGCATTGAGCACCTTGAGGTAGAGGACGCCGTCGACCGAGACCTGGACGTTGTCTCGGGTGATGCAGATCTGCTCGGCGATGTCTATGGCGACTTCCTTCAGAGAGTGCCGGTAGCGAATGACGTCCAGGAAGGGGATGAGAATATGGAACCCCGCGTTGAGCGTGCCGCTGTATCGCCCCAGCCGCTCCACGATATAGGCGCTCTGCTGGGGGACTACCACGGCCGTCTTGGCCAGAATGAACAGTACCAGCACCGCCAACAGGAAGAGTACGATCAGGCCTGCATCCATTAGCTTTTTCCTCCATTTACGCGCTCAAAAGAGTAGGGTTTGCGAACCCACAACACCACGCCCTCGACCCGGTCGACCTGGCAGTTCTCCGACTGGGCGATAGGGTCCGAACCCACGTTTTTGGCCCTCCAGGAAGTCCCGCGCAGCTCGACCTGTCCGTATCCGTCCACGGCGATGTTCTCCAGAGCCTGGGCCGTCCCGCCCACCAGGTCGTTGTCCGGTTGAGCGGGAGCAACCCGCCTCATTCTTTCCTGCAGGCGGCCCCGCAGCAACTGCAGGCTGCCGATCGAAAGCAGGGAAAAGAGCAGCCATTGCAACCAGGCCGGCCCGTCCAGACCTACGGCAGCCAGCAATCCCACCAGGACGGCGGCCACGCCGAAGAACAGGAGATAGAAGCCGGTGGGCGTGACCAGCTCCAGAAACAGGAGCGCAAGTCCCAACAGTACCCAGAACCACCAGCTCGTCGCCCAACCTTCCATCGCGGACCTCTCGCTGAATTGCCGCTTTCGGCACTGAAAGGATATGCGGAAACCATACCACTTTCCGTCGCTCGGAGGCCAGCGGGCAGTCCCTTTCCCCGAGCACCCCGGTCGCGGCAACTCCCCGGTTCCCATTGTGGGACCCTTTGTCCGGAAGACAGATCAGTTAAATGTTGAAAATTATT
>JAPPFQ010000008.1 GCA_028875135.1 Acidobacteriota bacterium | reverse complement strand
GGGTCAGGTAGAAGCGCCGCGCCAGCCACAACCCGAACAGGGCGATGGCCACCGAAAGCGCCATGAGCCCCCACTCCAGGCCTTCGGAAGCGTGTGCTCCCTCGGCCGCGGCCGGATGAGCCAGGACCGGAGACAGAAACTGCTCGAAGTACTGCGGCAGGTGGTGGAGATACTGACCGATCAGGTGGGGAATGCCGACCCAACCCGACACCACCGCCCCGACTGCCAGCAGCCCCAACGGCACCGTCATGACCTTGGGAGACTCGTGAACGTGGGAATCCACCTCCGGCGACATCCGGGGCTTGCCCAGAAAGGTCAGGAATATCATGCGAAACATGTAGAAGGAGGTCATTCCCGCCGCCAACACTCCCACCGCCCACAACAGCCAGTGCCCCTGTGAACTGGAGAAGGCGCGCCACAGAATTTCGTCCTTGCTGAAAAAGCCCGCCAGGGGCGGGAATCCTGCAATGGCCACCGTTCCCACCATCATGGTCCAGAACGTGACCGGGATGCGTGTCCTGAGTCCGCCCATCCGGCGCATGTCCTGCTCCCCGCTCAAGGCGTGAATCACGCTTCCGGCCCCCAGAAACAGCAGCGCCTTGAAGAACGCATGCGTCATCAGGTGGAACACGCCGGCGCCGAAGGCCCCGACACCGCAGGCCAGAAACATGTAGCCCAGTTGGCTGACGGTGGAGTAGGCCAGAACCCGCTTGATATCGTTTTGAACCAGCCCGATCGAGGCCGCGAAAATGGCGGTGAACGCGCCCACCACGGCCACCAGGAGCATGGCGTCCGGCGACAGGACAAAAAGGGCGCTGCAGCGGGCCACCATGTAGACGCCGGCGGTGACCATGGTTGCGGCATGGATCAGGGCGCTGACGGGAGTGGGACCCTCCATGGCATCCGGCAGCCAGACGTAGAGCGGAACCTGGGCCGACTTGCCCATGGCCCCCACGAACAGCAGGATGCAGATGGCGGTGATGGTGGCGTCTCCGCTTGCGAGCAGTCCGGCCTGAGCCTGGCTTTCCACCAGCCCGAAGACCCCGGTGAAGTCGAGTGCCCCGAAGGCGGTGAAGATCAGGAACATTCCCAGCATGAAGCCGAAGTCCCCGATCCGATTGACGATAAAGGCCTTCTTGCCGGCGTCGGCGGCACTTTTCCGCTCAAAGTAGAAGCCGATCAGCAGGTAGGAGCACAGACCGACTCCCTCCCAACCCACGAACATCAGCACGAAGTTGTCGGCCAGCACCAGCGTCAACATCGAGAACATGAACAGGTTCATGTAGGTGAAGAAGCGGGCATAGCCTCCTTCGTGGGCCATGTATCCGATGGAATAGATGTGGATCAGGAATCCCACCCCGGTGACGACCAGGATCATCACCGCCGACAACGGATCCAGTTGATATCCCCACTGAATCAGAAACTGGGAGATGGCGCCCGAGCTCAGTTCTCCGGCGCCGGCGGGAATCCAGGTGAACAGCTCCTGCTCCACCAGGCGCTGCCCTTCAGGTCGGCCCAGCAGTTGGTAAAAAGCGCCCAGGGACAGCAGGAACGAAACCCCCACCACCCCGCAGGCTACCGTGCTGACGCAGGCCCTGGAGCACCGTCCGCCCAGAAGGCCGTTAATGAGCGCTCCGGCCGCGGGAAACAACGGGATCAGCGCGAGCAACTCCAGAAAATTCATGAAATGACCTTGGCGGTATTGCGGGAGCCCCGAATCAAAAAGACCTCAGATGGAGCCATGGAGAAGGACACGGAATGGCCGTTGGCCGGGTCAAGAAGTGTCAGGCTGGAAATGGCTACCGTCGATCGCGGGCTGCTGGACATCCTCCAGGAACGCGCGTTCGCCGGACCGAGCAGGTAAGCCGGAGGATTTTTAGCATAAGTCCATTTTTGAAGTCAATGACCAATGCTTCCCGGAAGCGTTTGTGCGGCCCAAAATCGCACTTGCGGCGCCTGCTGATGACTTCGGTTCTCAAGAGCATGCGTCCCGGCTTTCGCTCGAGACACTGAGTTGGAGGGATAGTCGGGTGGCGATACCACGGAACCGGAGAAAACGTCCTCACTCCTTCGAAATCCGTCATCTCGGGATCCGCATGCAACCATGGCCTGGCTTGACGATTGCCCACCCAGCCCATAGACTTGAAACAGAGAACCCCGAATAAACGGTTGTCGGAACAGACGGTTTCCGAAAGGAGGCATCATGAGACGCATCGATTTGCGCACAGCCGTGATCGTGCTGATATTGGCAAACCTCCCGACCTGGATCGTTATTTTCTTCACGGTCGATCAGGCCAAGACGGCTATCGAGGCGGAAGTTGCGGCCAACTTCAGGGCTATTTCCGGCAACAACGCAGCCACCATGAACCATGCCGTCAACAACCTGGTCAGGGAAGTGGAAACCTTGGCCGTGAACGCCGCCGTTCGAGAGGCTATTGTGGCCGGAAACGCCTCCTATCCGAGATCCTCCGACGGGGTGCGCCGAAGAATCACAGCCATCGAGCGCGCTTGGCTGGAGCCTCGGGGAGAAGCTACGGTTCAACGGATTCTTTCCAACTCCGCCTCCCGCTACCTGAGACGCTTCGTGACCATCAATCCGGCCTATCGGCGCATCACCGTCACCGATCGATTCGGCGGGACGGTGGCGGCCAACGTCAAGCCCATCGACTTCGAGCAGGGCGATGAACCCTGGTGGCAACAAAGCTTCAAGGATGGTGTCACCGGCCAGGTGGTCATTGAGGATGTTCGTTTCGATCCCCTGACCCAGATCAACGTGCTTCACATCGTCGTCCCCGTGGCAAACGAATCGCCGGAAGAAGTCGTCGGGGTCATCGGGGTGGCCGTTGACATCAGCGACCTTTTCCTTCTGGTTTCAGGAACTCCCATCGGCGCCACCGGAAACATGTCGCTGGCTCGCGAAGATGGCACCATCATCGGAAGCGAGGTGGTGAATTTCCCCCCTGCGCAGACTGGTGATACCACCGCTACGGAGAGCGAGGCTTCCGGCCACCTGGTGGCTGCTCAATTGACGGAGGTACCCTATTTTGATGAAATTCTCAACGCCTTGCGGCAGCCGGGTCAGCCGGATTTCATTGAAGCCACCGCCCTTGGCGGCGGCAGAAAAATGGTGGCCTTCAGACAGTTGGGCTTGTCGTCCAAGTACCCCCAGCTCCGTTGGATCTCCATTGTCGAACAGGACGTGAGCGAGACCCATGTCGCCGTCGATACCATGAACCGCCATTTGCTGCTGGCAGCTCTGGGGATCCTGGTAGTCACCATCGGATTGGCCATCTACCTGGCGACCCATGGGAAGATGGAAGTCACCGACATTGCGGAAACGAAGGAATCCTGATACCGCCCTCGGCCCTTTGACCTGATGCCGCCGGTTGCTATCGCCACCGGCATGCCGCTCCGGCTGGTGGCCGCCGTTCCGGGCGGGGGCGCAACGGCCCTGGTTAGCCACGACGTCAACCCGGACCGCCCATCCCATTACTCGTCGCCGAAGCCAAAGCTGTACACGAAACCGATCAGGAAAACACTCTGGTTCATGACCAGTTCATCGGCACCCTTGACGAAGAAGGGCTGATCCGACCAGTCATAGCGGTATTCGAACTTGGTGCTGAAGTTCGGGCGCGCGCGATAGTCGGCCGTCAGGGTGATTTCCTTCAGGTCCTGGGCGATCCCGGTGGCAAAGGCATCCTTGTCCGCGAAGTATTCGAAGCGGGGTGAAAAAGCCCACTTCTTGTCGGAAGTGCTGAAACGCACGGCGCCGGCAATGCCCTGCCAGGCCGTTCGCTCGAAATAGGGCAGGTCCTCGGCATCGTATCCGTAGTCATAGTTGATCAGCACCTCCACCTGGTCGTTGACGCTGGCGCTGATCACGGTGTCGAAGAGATGGCGCCAAGGGCTGTTGATGCCGTCCAGCTCCGGACCTCCCAGATACCCTTGACTGATGCTGAAGTTGTCGTTCGGCGATACGGCGATCGACCAGCCGACGCTCTTCCCGGTATTGTTGTCGGTGGAGTTGTTCCAACCG
>JAPPFQ010000090.1 GCA_028875135.1 Acidobacteriota bacterium | reverse complement strand
AGCACCACCTGGTTGCCGTCGGCGCTCAACCGCCTTATGGCCTCAACCCCTTGGGGCTCGAGATGGTTTCGCAGCTTGTACTGGAAATATTCTTCACCCAGCAGGTCCAGGCGGTCCCGGCTGGTGCCCCTCAGCGGCAAGTGGATCAGTCGGGTGGCAAGCCGGGGATTCCAGATGCCCACGATCAGATGGATGGAACGCATCAGAGCAACGCCCAGCAGGCGGTGGATTCGTCCCGCAAACGTCTGGGAGTTGCTGGCGTAGTGGGCGGCCAGTCTCGAGGAGTTGACCCGGAACAGCCCACCGTCGGCACTCACAAAGGCAAGCTTTCCAGTCTTATCAATGGTGTTCTGCAACGAATTGCTGGTGTCCCGCCGGACGCCGTGATTTATAGTTCGCGATCCGTCCAGGACGGAAAAAACCGTCCTCCCGTGAGCCGGCCGGTTCCCGGACTCAGAAGGTGGGCCCGGTCGCCACCGGCAATCGAAAAGAATACGTGAGCACCAGGGGTTTTTCAAGCTCAAAAGGGCCGCCGGCAGGCGCTGGCCGACCCGCGGGCGCTGGGGCGGGGAGGCTGTCCAAGGCCCATCTCCCCCTTGAGTCGAGTCCGATCCTTGGGTACAATGGAACGCGATTGTCGACGGAGAAGTCCTTCCTTTACTTTCATTGCCTTCAGGAATTGGCCCGGTAGCTCCGGTGTTCCAGTGACACCGGCCAATGCGGTAGGCCTCGAGATTGGAACGCCGGCCCGCCGACCCCCGGGAGCGTCCGGGGTGTCCGGGAAACGCCGGTCCAGCAGTCTGGAACCAGGATAAACGTCAAGCAGAGTCGAGGAGGAATCATGCGGTCCATCCATCCATTGAGCCCTGTTGCAATCTCTCTGACGATCGGTTTTCTTGTGGGCGTGTCCCTGTCGGGATGTGCTCCCGGTGAACCGCCGGCTCCGGAGTATCAACCGGAGATCCTGCCCTTGCCCGAGCAGTTGGCGACCTACGAGGAGATGAAGATTCCGGAGGACAACCCCATGACGCCGGAGAAGGTCGCGCTCGGACGCCAACTGTTTTTCGACAAGCGCCTCAGCGCCGATGGGTCCCGTTCCTGCTACTCCTGCCATCTGTGCGAGAACGGCCTGACGGATGGATTGCCCACGGCCATCGGGGCTCTGAACAAGAAGCTCACGCGCAGCAGTCCGACTCTCTGGAACATCGGATACCACTCGGAGTTCTATTGGGACGGCCGCAGCGGCTCCCTGGAAAAGCAGGCCATGGCTGCCTGGAAGGGCGGCAACATGGGAGCCGATGTGGAGGTCGCGACCGCGAAGATCAATGCCGTCGCGGGCTATCAAGCCCAGTTCCAATCGGTGTTTGGAGGCGAGGCGACTCCCGAACGGATCGTCCAGGCCATTTCCGCCTTTGAACGGACCATCATCAGCGGCAACACGCCTTTCGATCGTTGGCGGGCCGGGGACGAGACGGCGGTGAGCGATGAGGTCAAGAAAGGCTACGAGGTGTTCAAGAAGCTGGAGTGCACCAACTGTCATGATGGCGTGCTCCTCACCGATCAGCAGTACCACAACGTGGGCATCGGAATGGACGCCGAAAAACCGGACGTCGGGAGGTTCAAGGTCACCGGGAAGGAGGAGGACACGGGGGCCTTCAAGACGCCCACTCTGCGCGATATCGCCAAGTCGGGTCCCTATTTTCACGATGGCAGCGTGGCCACCCTGGAAGAGGCCGTGGACCTGATGATCGGAGGAGGCAAGCCCAACAAGTACCTGGACCGCACCAATCTCAAGAAGCGGAAGGCGACCGACGACGAAAAGAAGAACCTGATCGCCTTTTTGGGGTCGCTGACCAACGACTGTCAACTGACCGAACCCAAGCTGCCTGAGTAAACGACGACCGGATCGACCGTCGTCATGCCTACCCCACGAACGCGGGCTTCCACCCCTGGGGCCCGCCTGCTTTCTTGCCGGTGAGAGCTTTTGGCCGCCCGGCAGGAACCTCAATGGATTCCTATCTCGTTCAAATAGGGAAACGCTGGGTCTTGTATGCCGAGGACCCGCCTCTCCCCGAGGGGGAAGCGGGGCGCTCGCAGGACCGTGTCGACCGTATCATCCGGAGCCTGGCCGAGCGGAAAGCGTGGTGGGCGACGTGGATGAGCCGTCTGATCCGCGCCGTCCGGGACGGGTACTACGAGCTTCAGAACCGGCTCGATCCCATGGAACGGGTGTTCAATCGCATGCGCCTTGCCGGACCCATGCGGCTGCACTTCTCCTCCTCCCTCTCGGAATCGGAGGCGCGGGCCAGGCTGAAGTCGCTATTGGTGGGCCAGAGAATCCGTCATGGGGTCTGGATGATCGTCGACGGTCTGCTGGCCCTGGGGATGGTGCCGCTGGCTCCCGTTCTGGTGCCCATTCCCGGACCGAACCTGTTTTTTTACTACCCGGCCCTGAGGACCTTCAGCCACTGGCTGGCCTGGCAAGGGGTTCTGTCCGCGCTCAGGCGGATGCCGCCGCAGTTGGTGGCCAGGGAAGAGATCGCCGGTTTGGAGAACGCCATCGGCCGTCGGGGTATCCCGGACAGCCGGGCCGAAATTCAGGAACTTTCCTCCAGGCTTAAGCTGGAACAGCTTCCCGAATTCATTGCCCGGTACGGGTGAGCAACAGGAGGCGGGGGACTGGGCGTTCGGTAGTTCCTGACCCGGCGCCTGTTCCCGGCGCCGGAAGTGGGTCTGGGGAATTTCCCGCGGCTGCGGTCGAGGGTGTCGGTCGGCATGGCCTTCCGAACCGCGCCGGTCAGTCGTAGTACTCCACGCCGAGGTGGGTGATCATCTCCTCACCCTTCAGGTAGCGCAGGGTGTTCTTCAGCTTCATGAGCTGGATGAAGATGTCGTGTTCGGGATAGAGCTCCGGCGCGCATTGAGGGCTCTTGAAATAGAAGGACAGCCACTCCTGAATCCCGTGCATTCCGGCGCGCTTGGCCAGGTCCAGGAACAGGGCCAGGTCCAGGCAGAGGGGAGCCGCCAGGATGCTGTCCCGGCAGAGAAAGTTCAGCTTGATCTGCATGGGATATCCCAGCCACCCGAAGATATCCACGTTGTCCCATCCCTCCTTGTTGTCTCCACGCGGCGGGTAGTAGTTGATGCGCACCTGGTGGTGATAGTCCCCGTAGAGCTCGGGGTAGAGGCCGGGCTGCAGGATTTGATCCAGCACCGAAAGCTTGGTTTCCTCCTTGGTCTTGAATGACTGCGGTTCGTCCAGCACCTCGCCGTCCCGATTGCCCAGGATGTTGGTGGAGTACCAGCCGGCCAGGCCGATGAGGCGGGACTTCAGTCCGGGAGCGATGATGGTCTTCATGAGCGTCTGTCCCGTCTTGAAGTCCTTGCCGCAAACGGGGACCTTGTTCTTCCTGGCCAGTTCCAGCATGGCCGGGATGTCGGCCGAAAGATTGGGAGCTCCGTTGGCATAGGGGACTCCCATTGAAAGGGCGGCGTAGGCGTAGATCATGCTGGAGGAGATCCTGGGATCGTTCTCCTCCAGTCCCTTTTCGAACCCGGCCAGACTGGAGTGGACCTCGCTGGGCTTCAGGAAGACTTCGGTGCTGCCGCACCAGATCATCACCAGGCGGCTCAGGTCGTGGGACTGCCGGAACTGCTCGATGTCCTTCATGACCGCCAGGGCCAGTTGGCGCTTGTTGGCGGCTCTCTTGACGTGGCGCCCTGCCAGGCGCTTGACGTACTTGCGGCTGAAGACCGCCTTCCAGGGGCGGATGCCCTCCAGGTGGGGCCGCAACTCTTCCAGTTGCCGGGGGTCGAGCACCCCGGAGCGCACGGCCGTCTCGTAGCAGGACTCCCCGTGAATGTCCCAGCCGCCGAAGACCAGGTCATCCAGCGAAGCCAGGGGGACGAAGTCCTTGATCAAGGGGACCCGATTTTCGGTGCGCTTGCCCAACCGGACCGTTCCCATTTGGGTGAGGGACCCGATCGGCGGAGCTTTTTGCCTGCGAATGGCTTCGACTCCGGCAATGAAGGTGGAC
>JAPPFQ010000018.1 GCA_028875135.1 Acidobacteriota bacterium | reverse complement strand
CTCCAACAGTACAAATATTGTGCCACGTGCTTTTCCTACTCCCCCAGCCGAGACGGAGATTCTCTCAACAGCCTCTTCAAGTTGAAAGTCATCCATGTCACGAATCTTGTACCGCACTTCAACCTTGTAAGACTCGCGACACGAACTGGCAATATCTACCTTCCAGGCTAATTCCGAATACACGGGGTTGCTACTAACAACACTTGAACCAAAATCTGTAATTTCCAGACAGTTGTCAGGGTTTTCGCCAACAGCAGGTGTTGGTGCCGACGGCGCTGAGCGTGTGGGACCAGCGGGAAGAGCTATGGGGATCCCGTACTTGGCGGCGAAATACTGTTGCTCGAGCATCGCGAGAGTGTTGCCAGCCGTTGCCGCAGTCGATAGGGCCATGGCTCGTACCAGTCCCCCGCTGTATTGCTCAGCCCTTTGACGTGCTTCGTCGACCTTTCTCCTCTGAGCCAATATATCCTCCAGCAGCGCGGCAGCCCTCTCGGGATCGGGATCGCTGGCGTTCACGACCAACTTGATCGCGGTACCGCTCTCGATCGCTTGGATTCGCTGCTGTAGCAAGGCTTCATTGATCCTCAATATCTCAAGTCTGTAGGCGATTAGAGACTTGATTGCGCCGCCTGTGTATTTCAAATCCTCGTCGACCGCGGATGCAATGCTGGCTTGCACCAAATCAAGTTCTCCTCGCAGATCAGTAACCTCTTGCTGTTGTTCGGGTGTCAGCCCCCGGTCTGCAATAGAAACAGCCGGGCTTGCCGACAGCAACAGGGCAAGCAACAAAGACGGTCGATAGCTGCGCATGGGACTGTTCTCCTTTAGAGAGGAGGATAGGGTCGTCCAGTTCCTCGTAGCGAGATTAGATGCGACGAAGGGCCCTCAACGCAGAGGCCACGCGGGAAACCTGGTTGCCAATTAGGGACGGAGCACTGCTCTGGCTCGCATTCGCGGCTCGACTCGAACACCCGTGCTGGCGCGCGGGGTGGCTTGAACTCCTCACGGCTTGATCAGCACAACCCCTTCTTTCTCAATCCGGGCGAACATTTTGCGGTATTCTTCGGAGCCGTCGTCGTCCCAGTATTCGGTGGTGAGGGGTGAGTCGTAGCTCATGGGGATGAGGCGCCAGCGGTCGGGGCGCACCATGAAGAGGGACCGCTCGGGATCGGCGATGTTGTACATGCGGGTGCCGTCGGTAAAGCGGGTCTTGATGATCCACTTGGGCTGCTCGGGCAGTTGCAGCTTTTCCAGCCGTTCCAGCTCCGCCCGGTCCAGGGTCACCCCCAGTCCGGGGCGTTCCGGAACTTTGACGAATCCATTGACCGGATCGAGCCGCTCCTTGACCACGTCCGACTTCTTGCTCTCCGAGGTGTTGACGAAGTGGAAACTGGCCGTCTTGAAGGCTGACTGCATGTGGGCCGTCATGGCCCGGGTGATGTTGCCGCCGACGTTCTGCAGCATGAAGGGGATGTTGGCGGCCGCGAACAGGCCGGCCCGCCGCCGGGCGGTTCCGATCTTCTGGTGTCCCAGCATGTAGGCGTCGGCCGCCCGCCTCAGCACCTCGAAGGTGGCGCCCAATGGAGTGTGGTGGTAGACGATCGGCAGCCGGCAGCGCTTGCGCAGCTCGGCGTAGCCCTCGATGTCCCGTTCCTGCAGAGGATCCTCGAAACAGCCGGCGATGCGGTACTTGGAGATATTCTCCAGCAGCTCGAACATGTGGTCGTTGGTGCCGTGCATGGTGATGTCGTGGTGGATGCGGAATCCCTCCGGGGACACCTCCTGCATGGCGTCCATCTGGTCCATCACGTTCTCGAAGGGCGAGAGGTGGTACTTCATCCAGGTGTAGCCCATAGAGGAGAAGTTCTTGACGGCCTGGGCCATGCGCTTGGGATGGGTCGAGACCGTCCAGGAGGCCACCGGCACCCAGCGGCGGTAGCGCTGCCCGAAGAGTTTGTAGACGGGGACTCCGGCCGCCTTGCCCATCAGGTCGTACATGGCCGTCCCCAATCCCAGGGAGTTCTCGTCTCCCACCCAGTCGAAGGGGCTGGTGCCGATGTATTTTTCGATGGTCTCCTCGGGCTCCGGGCTTCCGCTCTCGCCCAGTCCGGTCAACCCGGCGTCGGTATGAACCACGTAGATGGTCCGTTTCCAGGGACCGTAGAAGTGGTTGAGCTCATAGGCAATCCAGTCCACGAACTCCTCGGTGATGTTGTGGACTTCGATGTCGGTGACCCGGATGGATCCATGCCGGGACTCGGCCTCCTTTTTGGCCGCCCACACCGGCTTCCAGCCGTTCAAGAGAAGGGCGGCGCCAACGCCGGCAAAAAAGCCGCGGCGGGTGAGTGAGCCGGTCTCGGCTTCAGAATTTCTTCCGGAAGAGTTGGAAAAGTGCATGGCCGACTCCGTTTTTTTGACGAAAGTTGAAAGGAGCACTCATTATAGGCAGGTTTGCGCCAAGATGTCACAGTGGCTGAATTTCGACCGCTCACAGATCAGATCTTAGGCGGCCAGTTTTGAGGCACCATGCTCAACAACAAAACCGTGGGATATCTGACGGCATCGGTCCTGCTGGTGTTCCTGCTCAAGGCGATTCCGGTCTGCGCCGGCGCGGCAGAGATCAAGATCGCATCCTGGAACATCTACTGGCTCACCTCGGAAGACCCGGATCATCACAGGCGCAAGGCCAATGACTACACCAGGTTGGCCGCATACGCGAACGACCTGGGCGCGGACGTCATCGCCTTGCAGGAAGTCGATGCGGGTTTTGTCCGCAAGGTGTTTCCGCCACAGCAGTACCGCATTGAATTATCGAACCGTAGGGACACCAGACAGCGCACCGGCTTCGCGATCCGCAAGGGCATCCGATACCGGCGCCTGCCCGATTATCGAGAGCTGAGCACGAAATGGGGATTGCGCTACGGCGCCGTGATCGAGTTGGATGTGGGCGGCAGGAAGATTGACCTGATGTCGGTACACCTGAAGTCCGGCTGCTTCGGCCGGGACCTGGACCGCCCCATCACCGAGAGCTGCCACGAGCTCAAGTCCCAGGTGAGGCCGCTCGAGGCATGGATCGACCGGCGCTTGGAAAGGGGACGGGCCTTCGTTCTGCTGGGTGACTTCAACCGGCGCATGGACCGGCGGAGCGACGATCTCTGGCGTTTCATTGCCGATGGAAATCCAAAGCCGGTATACAGGGTCAACGCCGGCAAAAGGCCGAAGTGCTGGGGCAGCAGGTTCCCGGAATTCATTGATCACATTGTTGTGGGACCGATCGCCGGGAAAGCTGTGAAGCCCCATTCATTCGAAGAATTAACTTATAGCGAGAGAAATTACTTCCGTTGGCGCAAACGTCTTTCCGACCACTGTCCCATTTCCGTACGGCTCGCCTTCTGACGAAGAACACCAGGGACCTTCGGCAGCCCTGTTCCCTCCCCTATCCCCCCAGATTCTTCTCGTAGTCGTCCAACTGGTAGGCGTCCATCCAGTTGCCCGTTGGCGCCGGTTCGTTGGGCAGGACGTATTTCAGCAGTTCCACGGCCTTGGCCAGCGAGTCGTCCACGGTGAGGTAGGGCTCCTCGCACTCGATGCTGAGGGGGCCGTCGTAGCCGGCCCGGCGCAGGCTGACGATGAAGTTGCGCCAGAAGAACTCGTCGTGTCCGTAGCCCAGAGTGCGATAGCTCCAGGACCGCAGGTCCCACTCGTCGTAGTAGGCGCTGGACGCCAGGCCGTCGCGGGCGGTCAGCCGCGGGTCCAGGGCCACGTCCTTCACGTGGCAGGTGTAGATGGCCTCGCCGATGGTCTCGACGAAAACGATGGGATCGATGCCCTGCCACCACAGGTGGGAGGGGTCCAGGTTCATGCCGATGGTGGGCCCGACCTCCCGGCGGAGGCGCAGGAAGGTCTGGGTGTTGTAGACGCAATCGCCGGTATGGGGCTCGATGCACAGCTTGACCCCGTAGTCGTCGGCGATGGCGGCGGCCTTCTTCCAATAGGGGATGATTCTCTCCTCCCACTGCCAGCGGTAGGCATCCTTCCAC
>JAPPFQ010000701.1 GCA_028875135.1 Acidobacteriota bacterium | reverse complement strand
ACGTCGAAGAAATACTTCTCATGATGGTTCACAACCCAGACTCTACCGCCTAGCCGTGACGTCACGCAAACACACGAGCGCTGGTCGTGCGGAACTTCACCTTGGCCTCCAGGTTGCTCCGCGAGTGTAAACACACGACGACCGCCAGCGCAGTGGTCGGTTGGCGGTCACGTTCGGTGACCTCCGCGTCGTTGACAGGTTTCCGGCCGCGTGCGACGGTTCACCGCTCTGGGTTGGATCGATGACGATGATGTGCCACGACGACGCGCCAGGATGGCGTAAGCGCAATAACCGGCTGGCGGTGTCGCGACCGGTTGCTCATCCCCCCCGGGGACTTTTACACACACCACAAGCACTAACCGCTCCGGCTGATCGCCCCGTACGCGCCACGGCGGGCGCCTTCGCCGTCGGCACGGGGGGAGCGGCCGGCTCCGGGTGGCGCCGGCTCAGTCCTCGTTCGTTCACTGACCACCGCAACCGTCCCGGATCCCCGCCCGCGGCTGACTGCCGGCACAACCCACCGCCGGCGTTGCCGGTCAATCACATTCGCTGCTCGGCCGACCACCGCCCCGCCTGGGGCCGTGACGCAGATCTCGACATCCGCCGAGCGGCCGCGGTTGGCCGACCGGTGCGAGCACGCGGATCCCATCGGACGTCTACTGCCGGCCCGCAGCTTCCGTCAGGCATCTGTCAGGCCCGCGTAGAGCGCGTCCAACGCGTTGTGGTGGCTACGCCCCGGTCGGAACCCGTAACTGAACCCGAGGAAGTCGGTCTCGTAGATGGCGTTTACGTGCTCGGGGTCTTGGACCGCGCAGGGTCCCGAAACGCCTCGCAATATCGGCGTCCCGGGTGTGGCCTTCCGCCTCTCCCCGCGGCGTCGGCACCCCAATCCAATTGCCTTTCGCGGCTCGATACCCGGCCCGCACGTACCCCTGTCAACGCTGCGCCCCCGCCCTCGCGGGCGGCGGCGCATGACTCGGGGCCGCCGTGGGTCGCTACGACAACCCTGCCGGTTTGTGCCGGCGCACGAGGAGGTGCGGAATGGATACTCAAAGAACCCTAGGCGCGCGCGGCGTGAGCCTGGGCGATCCCGGTGAGTCGCACGTCGCGCGCTTCACGAACCTGACTCGGACTGGCCGTCCGCGTTGCGGGCGCGAGAGTAGCCAGGGAGCGGCAAGTCGCTCCGCAATACTCTCAAAAAACCGACAGACGGAGAAACGTATGAATATAGCAATTATCAGACTGACCCTTGCGGTTGCGTTGGTCCTGGTCCTGACCGCCACCGGCCTGTGGGCCGCCGGCACAGAAGACCAGCCGGCCGCCGCCGCCGAGAAGGAAATGGTGCGCGACCCATCGACCGGCAAGATGATCGTCGCGCCCCAGTATGGCGGGACCATCACTCTTGCCATGTTCCAGATGCCTAGTTCGAACACGGACGCCTATATCGGGGCGGGACACGTGGCGGGAATCATAGCCGGCCTCGTTACAGAAAAGCTCGGCATCCCGAATTGGGCTATCGATAGGAATGTCAATGCTCTCACAAGTGGAGTCCTGCCTTTGAAACACATAAACGGGAACCTGGCGGCAAGCTGGGAGACGCCCGACGACACCACCATTGTCTTCAAGATCCGTCAGGGCATTCACTTTCATGACAAGGCCCCGGCGAACGGTCGGGAACTCGTCGCGGATGATCTTGCCTACAACTTCCAACGAATGTTCGCTCTGGGCAGGTTCGCCGGCAACGATCGAGCTGGTCAGGCTTGGGGAACGATGGCGTTGCCCATCGAATCGGTAGAGGCCCCCGACGAAACGACGCTGGTTATCACGTTGAGTCAGCCCGACCAGGGCGCGCTGAACTGGCTCCTTAACTGTTGCCATATGTATATCTACCCTCCCGAGGTCATCGAGGAATACGGCAGCGCTACGGATTGGCGGAACCTCTCTGGCACCGGACCCTTCAGGATGACCGACTTGACCGAGGGCACCTCGGTGACCTATGAAAAGAACCCGAACTACTGGAGAAACGACGAGAAATTCCCGCAAAACCGTTTGCCCTATGCGGACAAGGTCGTAGCCCTGATGATGGAAGAAGAAGCCACCCGGCTGGCGGCCCTGCGCACTGGCAGGATTGATTATATGGGGTTCATGGGGCCGAACACATTTGTTTCATCTGTGGACACGGCAGCGAGTGTAAAGAAGACCAACCCCGAAATCGAGCAGTGGTCCTTTGCAATTAGGTCGTTAAACTCTTTTGCGATGAACGTCCAGAAAGCGCCCTTTGACGACATCCGGGTGCGTCAGGCGATGCAGATGGCCCTGGATCTGGAGACCATCCATAATTCCTACCATCAAGGCTATGGAGAATGGGAACCCATGGGGCTGAGTGGGCCTGCCTGGAAAGGGTATAACAACCCGTATGAAACGTGGCCTGCCGAGGTCAAGAAAACCTATAGCTACGACCCGGAAGGGGCAATAGAGCTTCTGGCGGAAGCAGGCTATCCCGATGGATTCACGACCACGTTGAACCACGATCAAGCCCAGTACGATACCGGCTATCGAGAATTGGTGGCTGGCTACTGGTCTAAGATTGGGGTTGAGGTTGAGGTTATTGGCATGGACACTGCGCAGATGAACAATCTGATTCAGGAACGCAGTGCGGAAGGTTTGATCGATTTCGTTGGCATCGGGGCCGACTACGGGTCGCTTGGTCAGAACTTCTTTGCTAGTGGTACCTATAATCCTGGCGGAATCAGCGATTCGGCGTTTGACAGCATGGTGGAGGCAGCCGTGGGGGCTACCAACGAGGAGGAACAGAAGAGGCTGGCGAAAGAGGCCGATATGTACGCGATCCGGCAGCAGTGGATTATCTGGGGGCCGCGCACTCCCAACGTGCAGCTAGGCCAGCCGTGGCTCGTCGGCTATAACGGTGAAATCGGGCTGGGTACCTGTAGTTGGCTGCTCCCCTGGTCCCGCCTGTGGATTGACCAGGACCTAAAGGAAGAAATGGGATATTAGGTCTTGGGGCGTTAGGCTTTCGGCTCTTCCGGGGTTTCGGGTGGGTAACGGGTCACCTTGACCATGACCCTTGCCCACACGTTTCCCTGAAGAGCCAGACTTTCTGATCGGGTCCGTCCCATGCGAACCTATCTCATCCGGCGGGTATTGCTACTCGTCCCCACCTTGTTGATCTTGAGCATCATCGTCTTCCTCACGGTCCGCTTGCTGCCAGGCGATGTAATCGATGCCATGCTGACCGACTTGGAATACACGACCGTTGCTATGGACCGGGAACGGCTGGAGCGCATGCTGGGGTTGGATGCGCCTGTCCCTATCCAGTATGCCCGCTGGATCGGCAAGCTTCTCCTGCAGGGCACCCTCGGTGAATCACTGCTCGGCGGCCATCTGACCGTAGAGGAAACGATCATCGCGCGATTGCCCGTCACCATTCAACTGGGGTTGGTGGCCATCCTCATCGGACTCGTAATCGCACTGCCGGTGGGCATTTGGTCGGCGGTGCGCCAGGATACGGCCACCGATCATCTGGGACGCAGCATCGCCATCATCGGGCTGGCTACGCCCAATTTCTGGCTGGCGCTGATGGTGATGATCTTCCCGGCGATCTGGTGGGGTTGGTCGCCCCCGACCTTCGTGATTCCCTTCACGGAAGATCCGCTGGGCAGTCTCGGAGTGTTCGTCATCCCGGGTTTGATTCTGGGGACGTACTATTCTGCCGCCACGATGCGGATGACGCGCACCATGATGCTGGAAGTGCTCAGGCAGGACTATATCCGCACCGCCTGGTCGAAGGGTCTCAGGGAGCGGGTGGTGGTCACGCGGCATGCCATCAAGAATGCCCTCATCCCGGTGGTGTCCCTGATCGGTCTGCAGTTGCCGATCCTGGTCGGGGGGGCGGTGATCATCGAGAACATATTCAACCTGCCCGGGTTGGGGCAACTGATGGTGAACTCGCTCTCTCGCCGCGACTACCCGGTGGTCTCCGGAATCAACTTGTTTTTCGGCGCCTTCATTGTGTTCAACAACCTGTTC
>JAPPFQ010000567.1 GCA_028875135.1 Acidobacteriota bacterium | reverse complement strand
CAGCAGATCCTTCCCGACGTAGCGAATATTCAGGCTGTGTCCCTCTTGTTCCAGGGTGAACCGCACTCCTTCGTCCGCCTTCAGGATGCTCCCGGGAACGACGTTGCCGGCCACCCGGATCCGGCGGCCGTAGGCTTCGTCCCCCATGGCCTGCAACTCGCCGACGGTCTTGTAGTAGGCCACGCTTTCGTCGAAGCTGCTGAACCCCAGCCAGGCAACCGCCAGTACGATGACCAGAGAGCCGGCCAGAAACTTGATTTTTCGCTTGTCCATGCCTGATTCCTTCCCGCCGCCAACCATCCGCCTTTCCTGAGAGCCGGCGAAAACCCGACGCCAGTATTTTACCCGCCGGCCGCGATGTATGGCAAGTTTATGGCATGCGCCGATGCAGGCGGTAGGGATGGCGGGGGCGGCATTGGCGGGCAGAGCCTATTGGAATGCAAGAGCCGGGAGTCACCCGGTCTCCGGGTCTCGGAGTGAGCGTTCCTCCATGAGCAGGGCTACCGCCGGTACCCCGAGGCTGGTCTTGGGGCGCCGAGCCAAGTGCTTGCGCCACTCCCACCTGGCCAACTCGCGTTCGAGCGCGGCGAGGACCGACGCGCTCAGGGTGCAGTGGTTCTCTCTCGCGTGGCGGCGCAGGCGCTCGTGAAGTTCATCCGGGATGTTCCTTACCTGAAGGTTGGCCATTTCAATAGGATTGCAAATGGTGGTTCCCGGGGCACAATCGGCGGCGCAAACGGTCATCAACAATTAACCGTTCACAGGCACTTCACCCAAACGTCGTCTCCTTCGATCTTGACCGGGTAGCATTCCACCTGGGCCCGCGGGTTGGTCAGGCAGGCGCCTGTGGCCACGTCGAATTGCCAGGAATGCCAGGGGCAGTTCACGACGTTGCCGTCCAGCGTTCCCTCTCCCAGCGGGCCGCCCCGGTGGATGCAGGTGTCGTCGATGGCATGGAGATTACCGTCCACGTTGAACACCGCAATTCTCTTTCCCTCGACCTCAACCGTTCGGCCCTCCCCGGCCGGTATCTCATCGGCTCCGGCCACCCGAATGTAGTCGGCCATGGTCTCCTCCTTATTTCTGCAACAGAACACTGGCGCGGTAGCCTCCGGTCCGCTTGAACCAGGCCATCAGAACGAGATACCCCCCGAGCATGATGAGGGGCAGGATGGCCACCGTCATGAGGGCATCCTTCTTGGCGCCCGATTGCACCTCGCCGATGAGCCGGAGGTCGTCCGCGCCTACGGCTTGAAGCTTCTCCTGGTCCAGGGGCCGATACCTGCCGAACACGCTCACCTTTTCCTGGCTCACCACCTGGGCGTGCAGGGCGGGATTCTGCGCGTGCAGCTCACGTTCGATCACCCGGTCCTGAACGTGTCCGAGAAAGGCGGCGCCGACCACTCCGACGCTGAGCGTTCCCACGGCTGCGATGGCGTTCAGGGTCAGGGCCCCTCCGCGGGGAAACTGCTCGGAAACGACGCCCAGCATGGTGGGCCAGAAGAAGGTCTTGCCGAAGCCGTACAGGGTCGCCGCCAGCAGAATGACGACCCCGGTCGATTTCGACAGGGCTGCCAGGCCGACCGCCGCCACCAGGCTGCTGACGGCCAGCAGGCCCAGAGGAGAAAGCCTGTGCACGAACGGACCCGCGAAAAAGCGGAGGATCATCATGATGAGGGAGGTGTAGACCAGCACCCATCCCGGATGGATCCCCAGTTGGCTCATTTCGGGGGCCATCAGGGAGGTGATCCAACTGTCGGTGCCCAACTCGGTGGTGGCCAGAGGGATCATCAGCAGCAGAAGGAAGAAGAACATCATCCTTCCCCAGGAGCGCACGTAGAGAGTGTAGCCGCCCACCAGAACGCCGCCGACCACCAGTTGAACCGCCAGCGGCCAGGAGAACACGCGGCCCACCTCGGCGACGACCAGGGCCACCACGATCAGGATGCCCAGGATGCCTGCTTCCTGGAGCATGGCCTTGTAGGAGACGCCGGCCTGGACCCGCTCCTGCACCGGGAACCTGCAGCCCGGCAACATCAGTCCGTAGACTGCAGTCGGCAGCAGGATCAGGCCCACCTTCCAATGCCAGTCCACGCCGCCCATCATCAGGGCCAGTATGCCGCCCAGAACCAGTCCGCCCGGCCAGCCCGCATGCAGGATATTGAGCCACTTGGTCTTGTCCCGGGGATACATGGTGGCCACCACGGGATTGACCACCGCCTCCACCGTCCCGTTGCCCAGGGCCACGATGAAGGTCCCGATATAGAGACCCCAGTAGCCCTGAGCCAGGATGGTGATCACGGCCGAGGCCAGGTGGCAGACGAGGGCGAAGACCATGGCCTTGCCGTACCCGATGCGGTCCACCACCAGGCTGAACAGGACGATGCTCAAGGCAAAGGGCCATAGCCCCACGCCGAAGATCTCGCCCTTCTGGGTCTCGCTGAGGTTGAACTGGACGCCCCACTCGTTGATGACCTGGGTGCGCACGATGAAGCCGAAGGCGGTGGCCACCAGGGCGATGAAGCTAGCCCAGAAGAGTCGCCTGGCGTTGGAATCGAGCCGTGGCTGCTCGTCCCCTGCTGAGGTGGGATTGTCCATGGATCGGGCGGGGCTGCCGTGAGTTCGGTGCTGTCGAAACAGGCGCAGCTTAGCTCAGGCCCCTGCCGCTGTCAATTCGATTGCCCCCGGCAACAAAGCCTTTTGCAAAAGGCTCACCAATGATTTGATTTCCCGGCTTTATCTGGGAAAGAATGCTGCCAGCCATGAAGCGCGAAGAACTGAACCGGCAGATCGATGGGCTCAAAGAGGACTTTTGCGGTCACCTGCAAGTGGAGACCACGCTTGGGGCCATGACCGGACTCATCAAGGGCGTGGTCGAGGACGCCTACCGCGAGGCTCGAACGGCGCTGCCGCCCGGCCGCAACGGAATCGCGCTGCTCTCTACCGGGGGATTCAGCCGAAACCAGCTTCATCCCTATTCGGACATCGACATCCTGGTGCTGTTTGCCGGCCGGCTCCGGGAAGAGGACGAAACCTTCCTCAAGAGGATGCTTCATCCGCTCTGGGACCTGGGGCTGCACATCGGCCACCAGATCCTGGAGCTGAACCGCTATCGGTTCGATCCTGAGAACCTGGAGCTGGCTACCGCCCTGCTGGAAACGCGCCTGGTGGCCGGTGACTCCCGCCTTTATCAGCAATTCCTGCAACGGGACGTGAGGCGGCTCCTCAAGCGGCAGCGAAAGCAGTTCCTGCGTGTGCTGGTGGACAACTACGAGGAGCGTCAGAAGCGTTTCAGTTCGACCATCTACCAGTTGGAACCCGACATCAAGGAGGCCCCGGGCGGCCTGAGAGATCTGCAGGTGGCCGGCTGGCTGAGTCGACTCCTGTACGGAGTCGAATCGGGGCAGGGTCTGGTGGAACTGGGCCTTCTGAGCCAGGGCCAGTGGGACGATCTCAGAGAGGCGCAACGGTTCCTGATGCAGTTGAGGACCTACCTTCACGTTCTGGCCGGACGGAATAGGAACGTCTTGTCTCACGAATCCCAGGAAGAGATGGCCACGGTCCTGGGCTACTCCGCCGACACCGCCTGGGTGGCCGTGGAAAACCTGATGAAGGACTATTTTCTGAGAGCCAAGGTCATTCACGCCTTTTGCGAATCCATGGTTCGGAGGGCCTTCCCGCCCGTCAAGCGCC
Organism: Acidobacteriota bacterium; assembly: GCA_028875135.1. Classification (GTDB taxonomy): domain Bacteria; phylum Acidobacteriota; class Terriglobia; order Versatilivoradales; family Versatilivoraceae; genus Versatilivorator. The sequence continues at coordinate 367 of JAPPFQ010000567.1, read as the reverse complement.
ACAGGCGCTCCCTGAAAAAGACCTGGACCACCACCCTTGTCAGGAAGGGCGCTCTGGCCTTTCCCCGGGAAGCAGTGATTCATGAGAATCCTCTCAACGTCCTGAAACTGTTCTCCCGCTCGGTGAGGTACCAGGTTCCCGTCAGCGAGGAGGCTCTGGACCAGATCAGGAGAGATCTTCCGCTGATCGGTGAAAGGCTTCGGGCCTCGCCGGAAGTCAGGGATCACTTCCTGAGGCTGCTGCGCCAGCGCCAGGGCGTATACGACGCTCTGTTCCTGATGCACGAGATCGGACTGTTGGGACAGATCTTTCCGGAGTTCGATCGGATTCGCTGCCACGTCACCCGGGACTTCTTTCACAAGTACAC
>JAPPFQ010000305.1 GCA_028875135.1 Acidobacteriota bacterium | reverse complement strand
CCTGCAGGCCGAAGTCCAGAACGCGGGCGCGGTCGACGACACCGGCCGGACCCTGATTGGCCTGCGAATCGCGGAAGGTCTCGCGGGACAACAGGCTGGCCGCAAAGAGCCCGCCGATCATGAGCAGCGGCAGTCCAAACAGTGTGAACAGGTAACCCTTGCGGGTCACGGTCACCAGGAACTCCCGCTTGGCTATGGCCCAGACCTTCTTCATGAGCTGTCCCGCACCACCCGAATGAAAATCTCGTCCAGCGGGGTTCTGGCGCGCTGGAACGATTCGACCTCGGCGCCCGACTCCACCAGCCAGCGGAGGAATCGTGCCGCTTCCACTCCCTGCTTCAGGTAAACCGTGGCTGCAGCGTTGTGGCTGGTGAAACGGTCGATGAGGTCGCAGCTCTGGTAGTCAGCCCCGGAGCGCACCAGGAAGGAAGGCTCGGAGTAGCGGTTCTGAATATCCTCGAGGTCCCCGTAGAGCACCTGGCGTCCCCGATTGATCATGAAGACCCGGCGGCAAAGCGATTCCACCAGCGACATCTGATGCACCGACAGCACCACCGTCTTTCCCTCGGCGGCCAGTTCCTGAATGGACCGGACCAGCAGATGAACATTGATCGGATCCAATCCGGTGAAGGGTTCGTCCAGGATGAGGATGTCGGGGTCGGAGACAACGGTGGCGATGAACTGGACCTTTTGCTGGTTGCCCTTGGAGAGCTCCTGGACCGGGCGGTTCCTCAAATCGTCAATCTCCAGTCGCTTGAGCCAATCCCGGGCATTGCCGCGGACCCGTTCGACGGATACGCCCTTGAGCGTCCCCAGGTATTCCAGAACCGCCATGACCTTCTGCCGGAAATAGAGGCCGCGCTCTTCAGGCAGATAGCCGATCCGGTTCTTGTGGGTCTCGGAAATGGGCTGTCCCTGGATGCGAATGGATCCGGCGTCCGGGCGAATCAGGTCGAGAATGAGGCGGATGAGGGTGGTCTTGCCGGCCCCGTTCGGTCCCAGCAGACCGAAGATTTCACCGCTGCCGATCTCAAACGAGGCGCCATCCACGGCGACGACCGAACGGAAGTTCTTGCTGACCTCCTGAACCGAAACGATGGCGTTGGGGGCGACCATAGGCGGCATACATTATCATGATGGCCTTGCCCGGTCTAAGGCAATAATCTTACCCGGCAGGCACCGACTCTTGGGTGTCCATTTCAAAGGCTTTTGACTATAATGTCCCGGATTTTTTGGGGCCGAAGCCGCCGTTTCTTGACGGATTTCGGTAGGGAAGCGCCTTTCGCCGGGACCAAGTCCCCGCGTTCCCGACGGGAAAACTCCGGTCGTTAAAGATCCATGGCAAACCAGTCAGCGGGTCCCAAGAGAACAGGGCTGAAACGCGTGCGCTCGGTGAGGGCGCTGGTGATCGAAGCCGTGTTGCTGATGGGTTTGTGGCTCCATCTCAGCGGCCGCTTCGATCCCTTCCACCTGGCGCTGGGTGTGGGCTCGGTTTTGTTGGTGATGTGGATCAATGCTCCCCTCAAGCAGACCCAGCTCTACAGTGGCGATACGTTTGCCTGGGACAAAGCCAACTACTGGGCCCTGCTGGCCTATTTGCCCTGGCTGGGGTGGGAGATCCTGTTGGGCAGCATTCAGGTGGCCTACCTGGTGTTGCACCCGAGGATGCCGGTGGAGCCTTGCCTGATTTATTTCCGGGTGAATCTGCCCAACCTGGCAGCCAGGGTGATCCTCGGCAACTCCATCACTTTGACTCCGGGAACGGTGACGATCCGAATCCGGGGGAATGAATTCGTGGTCCACGCACTGACCCGGGCATCGGCGGAAGGGCTGGTGCGCGGCGACATGCCGCAGAGAGTCTCCAGGATTTTCCATGGCCCTCGGGAACAAGTCGTCACCCAGGTCCGAGTGGTCGAGCTGAACGGCTCATCCGCAAATTGATGGAAGACGTCTTTCTCTACCTCGCCATCGTCCTGTCCGTCATCATTCCTTTGCCCTTCTACCGCGTGTTGAAGGGACCCACCATATTTGACCGGCTCCTGGGTGCAAGCGCCATAGGCACCAAGACGCTGGTGCTGGTCTGCCTGATCGGCTTTCTCTACGGGCGGATCGAGTTGTTTGTCGATATTGCCCTGGCCTACGCCATCCTGAACTTCATCGGTCTGGTCGCCGTGGCCAGGTACTTCCAGAGCCACCCCGAGGAAAGATGAACACCTTCAGAGAATTGCTGGCATTGACGATGGTCTTCGCGGGGAGCTTCTTTCTGCTGGTGGGCAGCGTGGGAATTCTGCGCTTGCCGGACATTTTCTGCCGAACTCACGCCACCAGCAAGAACGATACCCTGGGCATCTTGCTGGCCGTGGGCGGACTGGCGGTATTCGAGGGGTTTACGCTGACAAGCCTGAAGCTGTTCACGGCCCTGGTTTTTGTGGCCTTGGCCTACCCCATTGGATCTCATGTGCTGGTCAATGCCGCTGCGCGCTACCACTGGCGTCGACAGCCCGGTGGCGCCCCGGGCCGTGAGACGGGAGAGAGTCCGTAATGTACTTGGGACTGGAAACCACCCTAGGCGTGCTGTTGCTGGCTTCAGCGCTGATTGCGCTTCGGTTGAAGAACCTGCTGGCGGCGGCGGTGACGCTTTCGGTCTTCAGTTTCATATCGGCCTTGATCTACCTGGTGATGGGGGCGGTCGACGTGGCTTTTACCGAAGCCGTGGTGGGCGCCGGCATCACGGGAGTGCTGTTCATCGTGGTCCTTTTCCATACCTCCCGACGGAGCATCGATTGAGAAAGATATCCCTGATCGCACTGGTCTTGTTTGGCGCCCTGCTGCTCTATGCCTCATCCGGTCTGCCCGGCCATGGCGATCCCGACGGACCCAGCCACCGGGAGCGGAGCCGGGTGGGCTCCCCCGTGGCGGCGGCCCACTACATCCGTCATGCCCAAGGGGATGCGGCCTCCCCCAATATCGTGACCGTGGTGCTGGCTGACTATCGCGGCTTCGACACGCTGGGAGAGACGATCGTGGTCTTGACCGCCGGTCTGGTCTGCACTTTGATTCTCAGACGGAGCCCATGACCTCCAGCTCCAGAAATCCGATTCTGATCACCGCCAGCCGGCTGTTGGCTCCCTTCATACAGCTGTTTGCCCTTTACGTGATCTTTCACGGCCACTTCGGCCCCGGGGGAGGATTCCAGGGGGGCGCCATGCTGGCCGCCAGCATTCTCATGCTTCGGCTCTCGGTGGGTGCGGAGAGGTCGGAGCTCAAATTCAGGAAGTCCTGGGGCACGCCGGTGGGGGCGCTGGGAGCCCTGATCTTTGCCGGCACCGGCCTGCTCACCCTCCTGCTGGGGGGGCGCTTCCTGGAATATCACTATTTGCCGTTTCCGGATCTGAGCCGGGCCGACCTTCACTCCGCCGGGATTCTCCTGATCGAGGTCGGGGTGAGCCTGGCTGTCATGGCGGTGCTGGTGGCCATATATGACGACATCATGGAGGGGCCCGGTGGAAATTGAGTTCATCGCGGGTCACAACCTGTACTGGATCATCTCTCTGCTGCTGCTGGTGGGGCTCTACGGGATGCTGGCCAAGCGCAACCTGGTCAAGAAACTGGTGGGCATGAATATCTTCCAGACCTCCATCATCCTGTTCTACATTGCCGTCGCCTCCAAGAGGAACGCCACCGTTCCGGTCATTGACGCCACTTTGGGTTCGGCGGATCCTGCTCACTACATCAATCCGTTGCCGCACACCTTGATGCTTACCGCCATCGTGGTGAGCGTGGCCACCACCGGAGTGGGATTCGCGCTGCTCATCAGCATCTTTCGGCGATACGGGACCCTGGATGAAGATACGTTGTTGAAACGAATGAGATGATTGAAGCCAACCTGCCCCTGCTGGTCCCGCTCACCTTTCTCATTCCCGCCCTTCTCATCCCTCTGATTGGCATCCGGATTCCCGGCGCCGCCTATCCCCTGGCGTTGGCCGCAGTTCTGGTGTCCATTCCCATTGCGGGATTCGGGTTGTTCCGGGTAATCGCCGGCGGACCCGTATCCTACACCC
>JAPPFQ010000527.1 GCA_028875135.1 Acidobacteriota bacterium | reverse complement strand
GTCGGGCAGCCAGTCCATGGAGGTGTCCCGTTCCCTGCGGGTCCGAACCATGTAGAGCTTGTCGGCAGTGGCCAGCAGTTCCGGGTGGGGCAGCAGGCGCAGGGTATCGTATTCCTGTGCCGTCCAGGGCCATCCCTGGGGGGTCCAGAGGTGGTCGGCCATGGCGACGCCGTCCTCTCCCTGATCGTAGGCGGTTGCGGCGCCGGCCCAGACCATTTCGGGGGTGGCCCATCGGGCAAACTGCCGGCCCAGCCCGTTGTGCATGGAAAAGTAGGCACGGGTTCCAGTCCCCCGGGTGAGCTTCACCACCCGGGTGCAATCCACGTCCTGCACGATTCCCTCGTCCTCGGTGTAGCTGCCCTCGCAGAAGAGGCCGTCCACCAGGTTCTCCGAAATCCAGGTGGGGACCTCGTAGCCCACCAGCTTCCAGGCGTCCGGGTGAGCCGGGACGCGGGCGTAGATGCGCTTTCGCCGCCCCTGCGCCTGCTGGGCCTTGTCGGCCACCTTGCGCAGTTCCCGGATCCATTGGGTCATCACCGGGGCCAGCTCCCCGGCCTGGTCGAAGCGGCAGAAGGGCGTGGACGAGGTCAGATTCAGCTCGATGCCGTCGGTTTCATAGCGGGAGAGCAACTCCTCGAAAACCGGAAACCGTTCCTCCCGCACCGCCTCGTGCATGAAATTGAAGCGGCTCTTGTTGATATCCCTGGCCCGGGGGTCGGGATCGTCTCCCACGTGGAATTGAGGGTTGTCCATGTTGAAGGCCGACCATCGGCCCAGGCCTTCGTTCTTTTCCCGGGTTCCTCCTTCCAGGCTCACCCAGGTGCTGGCGATCATCAGAATTCCCTGCTGGTGACAGCGGTCCACCAGGATCTTGAGGGGATCGTGGCCGTCCTCGACGAGCTGCTTCAGTATCCGGCCCGCCCGATACCAGACATAGTGGGTCCATTGCTTGACCTCCGCTCCCCACATCTGAGCCACTTTGCTGTCATAGAGCATGGTGCCCCCTTCGACGCCGGCGAAATAGACAAAGGCGTCCACGCCGCTGCTGGCGAGCTGGTCGACGATGAAGGCGTGATCGGAGGGGGTCACCGGGGGTTCGAAGCAGTACAGGTCGGCGGCGTGGCGCCCGTCGTCGAAGAAGAAGACCTTCGGATCCCCGGAACGCCCGGAGTCCCTTGAGGGTGACGGACCGGCTGTGGCTGCGGAGACGAGAGGTGTGGCCAAGGCACCGGGTGCCGCGGCGCCAACGGTCCTCAAGAATGTTCGGCGTTTCATGGTCGGTTCAACTCCTTTGATTGGCACGAATTTGGACTCCAGGCGGCATTCGAGCCTTTCCGGCCTGCCCAACCGGAAGGTCTCCAGCATAAACGCCGCGTGTGAAAGCCTTCATAGTGCCGACAACCCCATCCCAGCGCAAGGAGTAATTGCCCCCCACCGCATCAGCCTTCGCCTGTCGGCGTCCCTTCGATCAGGCCGCAGCCCGCAGCCGAGCCGGAGGAGGGCAGACGCGGCGTCCCGAAAGCGCAGCCCGCGGTCGAACCGGTGGGGGGGGACGGAATCGGCGGGATCGCCGGATAGGAGAGTCAGCCCGCAGTCGAGCCGGAGGGGGGCAATGCGGCGTTCCGAAACCCAACGAATGCTGGTAACATGGGCGCCTTTGCGTCGATTCTCGAGCTCAACCAGGGGAAAAACATGGCCCACCGGATACCGTCGGAGGACGCACCCGGCCCGCCCCGTCCCGCGCGCCTGAACCCGGCTCTTCAGGAGTCGCTGAAGCGCTACTGGCGCACCAACCTGAAGATCATGATGGTGCTGCTGGCCGTCTGGGCGATCGCCGGCCTGGGTTGCGGGGTCCTCTTCGCCGATGCACTCAACGCCTACAGCCTGGGGGGCTATCCCCTGGGGTTCTGGTTTGCCCAGCAAGGGTCCATCATCGTCTTCGTGCTCCTGATACTGATCTATTCGCTGCTGCTCAACCGGCTTGACGCCAGGCACCACGCCGAGTTGGAGAGTCTGAAGCAGGGGGATGGGGAGGAGCAGCCATGACCGTCACCGCCTGGACCTTCGTGTTTGTGGGGTTGAGCTTCGGCTTGTACCTGATGATCGCCTGGCTCAGCCGGGTGCGGGACACCCAGGGTTTCTACGTGGCCGGACGGGGTGTGCCGGCGGCGGCCAACGGCATGGCCACCGCGGCCGACTGGATGAGCGCGGCATCCTTTATTTCCATGGCCGGACTGATCAGCTTCATGGGCTACGCCGGCGGGATGTACCTGATGGGCTGGACCGGCGGCTACGTGCTGCTGGCGCTCCTGCTGGCGCCCTACCTGCGCAAGTTCGGCCACTTCACCGTCCCCGATTTCATCGGCGACCGCTATGCCTCCAACACGGCGCGCCTGGTGGCGGTGATCTCGGCGCTGTTTGTCAGCTTCACCTACGTGGCCGGACAGATGCGCGGGGTGGGCGTGGTCTTTTCCCGCTTCCTGGAAGTGGACATCAACGTGGGTGTGGCCATCGGCATGGCCATCGTCTTCATCTACGCCACCCTCGGGGGCATGAAGGGGATCACCTGGACCCAGGTGGCCCAGTATTGGGTGTTGATCACCGCCTTCCTCATTCCCGCCATCGCCATCAGCATTCGCCTGACCGGGCACGCCTTCCCGCAGATCGGACTGGGTTCGGAGCTGCTCGAGGGCGGCTACCTGCTGGACAAGCTGGACAAGATCCATGCCGACCTTGGCTTCTCCAGCTATACGGCGGCCTTCGACGGGCCCTGGGACATGGCCAATGTCTTCCTGGTAACCCTGGCCCTGATGGCCGGCACCGCCGGACTTCCCCACGTCATCGTTCGCTTCTACACGGTGAAAACCGTTCGGGCGGCCCGCACATCGGCCTTCTGGGCCCTGTTCTTCATCGCCCTGCTCTACCTGACGGCGCCGGCCACCGGAGCCTTCGCCCGCTACTACATGATCGACTCGCTTCAGGGCAGGACGGCCGCGCAGTTGCCGGACTGGTTCAGAAGCTGGGAGAAGACCGGCCTGATCCTGTGGCTGGACGACGGCGACCGCCGGCTGCGCTACTCCGGGGGCGCGGACAACGAAATCTTCAGCTACAAGGCCGGCAGGGTTGTGGTTGGGGGTGAGTCGATGTCCCTGGCTCAGATCACCCGGAGCCACCAGGAGTGGATCGCCTCAGGCGGCGCGGAGGGTCGCGACTGGCGTCCCCTGTTCCGGGAGGCCAAGCTCACCGGTCCGGACCGCGACATCATCGTGCTTGCCACTCCCGAGATGGCGGAGCTCTTCGCCTGGATTGTGGCGCTGGTGGCCGCGGGAGGACTGGCGGCAGCCTTGTCCACCGCCTCGGGACTGCTGCTGGTCATCTCCTCGGCCGTGGCTCACGACCTCTACGCCCGGGTGATCAATCCCGCCGCCAGCGAGAAGCAGCGGCTGCTGGTGGGGCGCAGCGTCATCGGGGTGGCGGTGGTGGTGGCAGGACTTTTCGGCATCTTTCCTCCAGGCTTCGTCAGCCAGGTGGTGGCCTTCGCCTTCGGCCTGGCAGCCGCCTCCTTCTTTCCCGCCATCGTCCTGGGCATCTTCCACAAACGGGTGGGGACCGTGCCGGCGGTGGCGGGGATGATCGTGGGCCTGGCCTTCACCAGCTTCTACATTGTCGCCAGCGTCTACGGAGGGATGGCCCCCTGGACCTTCGGCGTCTTCGAGAAGGGGATCAGCCCTCAGGGCATCGGCGCCATCGGCATGGCGCTCAATTTCCTGGTGACGCTCGGACTGACGCCCTTCTGCCGGGAGCCCAGCGACGAAGTCAAGAACCTGGTGGATTCGGTGCGCGAGCCCGAGGGTTAGCCCGCATTTCCCACCAGGCCGCTGGAGGCAGGAAAAAGTAGATTGTCTTCAGCACCTGGATCGGCTTCATGACAAGGGCTTGCCGAACACAGACGGCGCTGGGCATGCCCTGGCTTGTCCTTTTCCTTCCAGCGCGCACGTGCTCCCTCGACCGTAGAAACCGCTACGCTCTTCGGTCGCGAGCACGCGCTGGAAGGAAAGTTCC
>JAPPFQ010000277.1 GCA_028875135.1 Acidobacteriota bacterium | reverse complement strand
ACGGAAGGGTGGCATGATCCGCTGGACTTCCCCGCTACAGCTCGCCCTCCCGGTCCAGCATCTTGAGAAGAGCCTCGAAGGCCTCCACCGTCCGCTGCAGGTCCTCGTCGGTATGCACTCCCGAGACCAGGCCCCCGGGCCAGGGAAGGACGTCCACGCCGTTGCAGAGGAAGCCGGCCCGCGCCTTGTGCTGAAGCTGGGCGGAAGCGGCTCCCCGGAGCTTCCAGGAATCCACCCGGCCGGCCATGATATCGGCAGGGGTTACCGGATCGTGGTCGGGATTGGGAAAGATGTGGAAGGCGGAGAAGTCACCGTAGACGCACCAGTCGCAACCCAGGCGTTGGGCCACCGAGTTCATTTCCCGGCGCAGGCTGGCTCCGCTGGCATTGGCCCGGGCGATCAGATCGGTGGACTGCAGGGTTTTCAAGGTGGCGATGCCGGCGCTGGCGGTGACGGGGGCCGCATTGTAGGTCCCGTAGTGCACCACCAGGGGCGGAGCCGGCCCGTCGTCCCCCTGCTGGGGGTCCATGACCTGCATCACCTCGGCCCGTCCCACCAGGGCCGCGCCCGGGTAGCCGCCGCCCACGATCTTGGCCAGGGTGGTCAGGTCGGGGGTCACGCCGTAGTAGCCCTGAGCCCCGCCCAGCGAACACCGGAACCCCGAGACAACCTCGTCGAAGATCAGCAGGATTCCCCGCCGGGCCGTCCACTGGCGCAGCTCCGCCAGGAAAGCGGGATCGAGAGGCACCTTGCCGAAGGTGGCCCCGGTCGGCTCCAGAATCACCGCTGCCACGTCCTCACGGTCCCGGCAGAGCTCGTCCAGCAGGGTCAGGTCCCCGGGCGGGCACACCAGCACGTTGTCCACGATCTCCTGCAGGATGCCCGGCGGCGGCTTGGGACCGACCGACTCCTTGCCGAAGGCCACGTGGTCGTGCCATCCGTGGAAGTGGGTGGCGAAGCGCACCAGCTTGGGTTTGCCGGTATAGGCCCTGGCCACTCTCAGTGCCAAGTGGGTCGCCTCGGTCCCGCTGACCGTAAAGCGAACCCGCTCGGCGCTGGGAACCAGGGACCGGATCAGTTCCGCCCACTCCAGCTCCAGTTGATGGGAAGACCCGTAGTGGGTCCCGCGGGATATCTGTTCCCGCACCGCCTCCTGGACCACGGGATGGTTATGCCCCAGCATCAGGGCCCCGTGACCACCGAAATAGTCCACGTACTCGCGCCCGTCCACGTCCCACTTGCGGGATCCCTGAGCCCGGGTGACGAAAACGGGATGAGGCTCCAGCACCCGGGACTGGTGGGTGACGCCGCAGGGAAAGACCTGCTGCGCCCTCCTGTAGAGCTCGGCCGAGGTGGGTGTGGCTTCAATGTAGGACTGAAAGATTTGCGACGTCGCCTGAATGGTTCGGGTATTCATGGGCAATTCACCTGATGTGTGGGTTCAGTTGAGGCAAAACCTTGAGGCGCCGGGGAACGGAGTCAGGATTCGCGGCCGGACCGGTCCGCTTCCTTCAAGCGGTCCATTTCCCGGTCCAGGCCGTTAACCCAGAACTCAAGGTCCGAGCCCACCGTCATGAGCAGGGCGCCCCGATCGATCCAGGTCCGGCAGGCCTCGGCGTCGCCGACGAAGGTGCCGAAGGGCATGCCGGCCTTCCGGGCGGCCAGAAAGATCTCGTCGACCTTGCGGTCCAGCTCGGGGTGATCGCGAACCCCCAGCAATCCCATGGATTGCCGCAGGTCGTCCATCCCCATGAAGACGGCGTCCAGCCCGGGAACGCGCACAATTTCTTCGATATTTCTCACCGACTCCAGGCTCTCCATCTGAGCCACCAAGGTGACCCGGTCGTTGGCCTGGTCAAAGTACTCGTTGGTCCGGTGGGTATACTCGGCCCGCAGCGGTCCGCAACCCCGCATTCCCAGCGGGGCGTACTTGGACCACTTCACCGCCAGGGCCGCCTGCTCGGCATTTTCCACCATGGGAACCACGATGCCGTTGGCTCCCCAGTCGAGGGCCCGCTTGAACTCAGCCTCTATCAGTCCGGGGACCCGAACGATGACGTCGAGCGGGGTCCCCTTGGCCGCCAGAAGCAGGGGCAGCAGACCGCTGGAGGTCAGGTGGCCGTGCTCGGTATCCAGGAACAGCCAGTCATAGCCGGCGGCTGCAGCCATTTCCACGAAGGCCGGAGACCCGAAGTAGGCGATGGTGCCCACGGCTGCCTGGCCGTCCCGAAGCTTGCGCTGCAGATTGCCGCCGTTGAACATGCCGTCACCTCACGCAAATCCGTCACCCGGCTTTCCCACCATTTTCGGCAGGCCGTACGGGATCCATCGGAACTGCATTGGAAAACAAAGAATAAGGCAATGAGCCGTCGAAGCTCAACCCTGGACCGCCGTCTCGGAGAGCGTGAGACGGGACCGCCTCAAGGAATCCCTCGTCTATCGCCCCCGTCCATGTATAGGGAACTGCCGAACAGGTAGGAGCAGGGCTCGGAAGCCAGGAAAACCACCATGTTGGCGATCTCTTCCGGTTCGGCCAACCGCCCCGCCGGCAGCCTCCGTCCGATCTCCGCCAGAATCTCGTCCACGCTTCGACCTTCGTCGGCGGCCCTGTCGCGCTGCAGATTCCTGGCTCGCTGGGTCTTGGTCAGTCCCGGACAGATGGTGTTGACCAGGATCCCATCCCCGGAGACGGCGTCGGAAAGGGCCCGGGTCATGTTCAGGACGGCGATATTGGACACGCTCAGCGGTATGTTGGCTCGTGTCGGGCTGGCTCCCGCTCCTCCGGCGATGTTGACGATCCGCCCCCACCGGTTCCGCTTCATGTGCGGAATAACCCGTTGGGCCATGCGCAGATAGCCGTAGCTCTTGAGTCCCATCCCCTCGTCGATGACTTCGGTCGGGAGCTCCAGGATATCGGCCATCCTGGCCGCACCGGCGCAGTTCACCAGGATGTCGACTCCGGACCAGCGCGCCACCGTCTCGTCCACCACCCGGCTGCAACCCTCCGGCGTGGTCAGGTCGCTGGCGACCATCCACCCCTCGCCGCCGACACGGTCGATGTCCGCCCTGGCCTCCTCCAGCAAGGTTTGCGTGCGGGCCGTCACACAGACCCGGGCTCCTTCTCTGGCCAGCCCCAGGGCGCAGCAGCGGCCGATGCCGCGGCTGCCCCCGGTAACGACGGCTCGCTTGCCCTTCAATCCCAGATCCATGGATATCCCCCGGCTGAACTGACCAACGGCAGGAAGCGATAGTATAATCCGCTCTTCATCCCCGGCGACCCGCCCAGCCACTGCGTCCCGGCCACCATCGAAGTGTCGCCGAACCGCTTCCTGACCCTGCGGCGATTCAGAAGCGGCGACCGGCGCTTGACCGGTGTGTTCTGGCACCTGGAGAACCGCCAGCCCGACGCTCAGGCCGGAGGCCAGGGCTGACCCGATTCGGTGGCGGCAATCATCTTCTGCAACTTCTCCACGTAGTATTCGACCACCCGGGCGATTAGCTTCTCCCCTTTGGCCGCCGTAGCCAGCAGCGATTGCTCCTGGCGGGCTCGATCGGTGGCATTCTCGCCTTCCTCGTTGATGCGGCCGTCGATGAAGGTGCGCCCGTCGATGCGCAGGAAGTGCTCCACTTCGGGGGAAAATCCCGACTCGTAGTTGAGATTGGCGTCGTCGTACTCCTTCATGCTGACCCGGCGCACCCGGTGGGGATGGGCGGCCAGAGCAATGGAGGTCTCGTACTCCTCGGCATGCGACAGACGCTTCTCGCTTTCCAGGACCGTCTTGACGAAATCCGGCGGGGTCGGCGCCCAAACGGAGTCCACCTCCATGGTCACCCCGAGCTTGCCGCGCCAGGTCTCTTCCATTTCCTTGAGCGGCTGCTGGTTCCCTCCGTGGCCGTTGAGCACCAGCAGGGTATGGATCCCGTTGGTCTTCAAGGAGTGGAGCACATCGAAGATGTAGTCCTGAAAGGTCTTGCGGCGCAGGGTGATGCTCCCTTTCCGGGACATCCAGTAAGGCGCGTAGCCGCAAAAACTGGGTGGAGCCACAATGACCCTCGGGTAGAG